>DATJBR010000192.1:0-13140 GCA_035515255.1 Lysobacter sp.
CCGCGCAGGCGCAGGGTCAGGCCTTTCAGGAAGTTGCGCAGCAATTGGTCGCCGCACAGCCGGAAATGCTTGTGACCGGGCTGGCGGAACAGGGCAGTCAGTTCCGGCTTGGAGATCGGGAAGCCGGCTTCGGCGAACACCTGGTGCATGTCCACATCCTTGAGCTGGAATGCGACGCGCAGCTTCTTCAGCACCACGTTGTTGGTGACGCGCTTTTCCACCGGCCGCGGTGGCAGGCTGTCGTCGCGACCCCGGAAGTGGAGCACCAGCCCGTCCAGGAAGTGCGCGAGCACGCGGTCGTTGCAGGCCACGAAGCCGGCTTCGTCCTCTTTCTTCAGGAAGGCGTCCATGTCGGTCTTCTCGATCGGGAAGGCGGGATCGGCCAACTGGATCAGTTCGATCATCTTGCCGTCGCTGAGGTCGAGCATGTAGCGGATGCTGCGCAGTACATCGTTGTTGATCATGGGGTTCCAGTACGGGGTTCCAGTGGGATGGGCCGAAGGTGATCCAGGCCCGGTGTGTCCGGATGCCGGGTCAGCATCGGCGGGACGCGTGGTGGTCGGCTCGCGCGCATCTTGGCATTTTTGGCCGGCCGGACGAAAACGGCGAGCCCCGGTGGTCGGGTGGATACAGGGGCTGGCCACGCGCTGATATGGAGGTGTGTGGCGCTGAAACCGGACGTGGGCATCGGTGTCGATTTCCTGCGGTTGTTATCCTGTCCGACGCGGTTCCCCGCCCTGGAACCCCCGCCAAGGTTCCCGACTGATGTCCGCACGCATTGCCGCCGCCACCTCGCCTCTGCCGTTTCGCCGCCTGGCCCTGCTGCTGGGTGGTCTGGCGATGTTCGGGCCGTTCGCGATCGACACGATGTTCCCGGCGTTCCCGGCGATGGGGGCGCAGCTGGGCGCGGACAAGCTGGCGATGCAGCAGACCATCAGCGTGTATCTGGCGGCGTATGCCCTGGCCAGCCTGCTGCACGGGCCGCTGTCGGATGCGCTGGGGCGGCGCCGGGTCATCCTCGGCGGGCTGACGATCTTCACGCTGGCATCGGTGGGTTGTGCGTTGTCGACCGACCTGGCGACATTGCTGACATTCCGCGCGGTACAGGGCTTGTCGTCGGGCGTGGGGTTGATCGTCGGGCGGGCGGTGATCCGCGACGTGTTGCAGGGCGATGCAGCGCAGCGGCTGATGAGCCAGGTGTCGATGATCTTCGGCATTGCGCCGGCAATCGCGCCGATCATTGGTGGGTGGATCCTGGGCTGGACCCGATGGCCGGGCATCTTCTGGTTTCTGGTGGGGTTTTCGCTGCTGCTGATGCTGGCGGTCTGGCGCGCGTTGCCGGAAACCCATCCGCCGGAAGCGCGCTTGACGCTGTCGCCGCGACGGCTGCTGCGCGATTACATGGCGATCGTGCGCAATTGGCGGTTCCAGCGGCTGGCGGCAGCGGCGACCTTCAACTTCGGGGCGCTGTTCCTGTACATCGCCTCTGCGCCTGCGTTCGTGCTGGACATGCTGCATCTGGATGAGCGTCAGTTCGGCTGGTTCTTCGTGCCGACCATCAGCGGCATGGTGCTGGGGGCGTGGGTGTCGGGGCGGGCGGCGGGCCGGATCAGCGGGGGCCGGCTGGTGTCGATCGGGTTCGGGGTGTCGATGCTGGCGGCGGTCTTCAACGTGGCCTACAACCTGTGGGCCGATACCCTGCAACTGCCATGGGCGGTGATTCCGATGAGCATGACGGCGTTCGGCATCGCGCTGGTGTTCCCGATCCTGACCCTGGCGATCCTGGACATGTATCCGCGCCAGCGCGGCGCGGCGTCATCGATGCAGGCGTTCACCACGCTGGTGAGCAATGCGCTGCTGGCCGGGCTGGTCTCACCCTGGCTCAGCAGCCACGGGCTGTGGCTGGCGATCGCGGCCGGCTGCATGACCCTGCTGGGCTGGCTGTTCTGGCGCTGGGAGTCGCTGGCATCGCGGCCCTTGGCGGGGGGCGGTACGGGCGAGATGGGCGTCAGTCCGGGCGAGTCGCTCTAGAGCGTCGTCGCCGCACCGCGATAAGCCGCACGCAGCAGTTCATGGAAATGGTGGACGGCGTTCTCGCGCAGCGGGTTGAGTCGGCCGGGCCGGTAGGAGCCCGATGCCAGCCCGCGCTGCACTTCCTCGCAGATGGTCAGGTCTTCGCGCTGTACCTCGTCGCTGAAGGCGAGGTCGGCCTCGCGCCGGGCGCGGGCTTCGCCGCTGTCGTCGGGGGTGTAGTAGAAGTCGAACTCGACCCGGCAGCGGTCCACTCCCAGCGGTACCACCCGGTTGGTCTGCAGGCGGCCGGGCAGGATGTTCAGCATGGTGTTCGGCCACAGCCAGTAGTACAGCGCATCGCCGTCGCCATACAGGCTGCCGCTGCTTTCCAGCGGACTGAACTGGTGCGAATGCCAGCGTGCGGTCTCGGTGATGTAGCTGCGGTAATCGAGCAGCTGGTTGAGGCCGGGGTGGATGTGGGGGACGTGGTAGCCCTCCAGGTAGTTGTCGACGTAGACCTTCCAGTTGCAGGCCACGTCATAGCCGATGCGATGGTGGTGGGCGTAATCCGCCAGCCCGCGGTCGGGGCCGAGGCGGGCGTCGATGCCGGCGACGAACGCCTCGAACGGCGGTGCGTCGGCCTCGGCCACCGCAGCGAACACCAGCCCCTGCCAGACCCGAACCGCCAGTTGCGGCAGGTGGATCGCACTCATGTCGAAGTCCGCCGCCGTGTCCATTTCCGGGGCCGAGCGCAACGCGCCTTCCAGGGTGTAGGTCCAGCCGTGGTAACGGCAGCGCAGCGATTTCGCGGCGAGCCCGTCGCAGCGGGCGATCGGCCCGGCGCGATGACGGCAGACGTTGTGGAAGGCCCGGATCTGTCCGTCCACGCCGCGTACCGCAAGCACCGGCAAACCGGCGAAGTCCGCCACCACATGGTCGCCTGCATCGCGCAACTGGCAGGTGTGGGCCAGCAACTGCCAGCCGCGGTCGAAGATCGCCGAGCGGTCGCGGGCGGCCATGCCTGGCTCAACATAGAAGCGGGCGGCCAGGGCGATGGCGTGATCGAGCTGCTGCGGGGCGAGATCGGCGTGGGTGCTGGCGAAGGCGTTCGTGTCCATGGCCAAAGTATGCCGCGGCCGTGATCGGGGTTTTGTCCGACTGGACTTCCTTCGGTCGTAGGAACGACGTGAGTCGCGACCTGTACATCAATTCCAAACGGTGTGCGATCACCGCTGTCGTAACAATGGGATGCGGGTGAAAGCCGCGATGCCGGCGGGGCTCTGCGCGTTCGCGGCTGGCGCCGCTCCTACAGGTTTTGTCAGCCTTTCCTTCGTCGACTCGTCGGCCGGAGCCACCGCGGGAAAGGAAAAAGCCGGCTTGTGCCGGCTTTCCCGTGTTGCTGCCTGCCGATAGTGCCGAGGGCAGGCGGGTGGTCGTGGCTCAGGCGTCGGCGGCGGGTGCTTCCGGTTTGACCGGGGTGGCGGTCGGGGCCGGGGCCGGCCCCGGTGGCGTGGTGGCACTGGCCTGCCAGCCGCAGGTCTGGCCTTCGTTCTGCTGCGTCAGCCATGTCTGCAACGGCGCGAAGTATTCCAGCACCGCGCTGGCGTCCATCGTCTCGCCGCCGGTCAGCTCTTTCAGCGTCTGCTGCCAGGGCTGGCTGGCACCCTTGCTCAGCATCGCCTGCAGTTTCTCGCCGGCCTGCTTGTTGCCGTAGAAGCTGCACTCGTTCAGCGGGCCGGTGTAGCCGGCGGCGTCGCACAGCGACTTGTAGAACTGGAACTGCAATACGTGCGACAGGAAGTAGCGGGTGTACGGGGTGTTGCCCGGCACGTGGTACTTCGCGCCCGGATCGAAGAACTCCTCGCCGCGCGCCTGCGCCGGGGCGACGCCTTGGTATTTCGCCTTCAGCTCCCACCACGCCTTGTTGTATTCGTCAGGCTTGATCGAGCCGTCGAACACGCCCCAGCGCCAGCGGTCGATCATCAGGCCGAACGGCAGGAACGCGACCTTCGCCAGCGCCATCCGCATCTGCGCGTTGATCACCGCCTCCTCGCTCTGTTGCTGCGCGGCGACCAGACCGATCGACTCCAGGTATTTGGGCGTCATCGCCAGCACGATGGTGTCGCCGATCGCCTCGTGGAAGCCGTCGTGGGCGCCGGTCTGGAACAGCGGCGGCAGGTTGTTGTAGGCCATGTAGTAATACACGTGGCCGAGCTCGTGGTAGATCGTGGTGAAGTCTTCCTCGTTGGGCTTGATGCACATCTTGGTGCGCACGTCGCCTTCCATGTTCATGTCCCACGCGCTGGCGTGGCAGACCACGTCGCGGTCGCGCGGCTTGATGAACTGGGTCTTCTGCCAGTAGCTGTCCGGCAGCTTGGCCATGCCGAGCGAGACGTAGAAATCCTCGGCGCGCTTGGTCATCTGGCGTGCCGAGGCGTCCCTGGCGTCTTCCTCGATCTGGGCCAGCGCGGCGGGGCTCTGGTCGCCGGTGGACTGCGCCAGTTTCTGGGCGTGGATCTGGCGGTAGCGCGACTCCAGCGTGCTGCCGATGTCCAGGCTGCCGGCATTCCGGTACGGCGCCAGGATGTCCCACAGGTTGCCCCAGTCCTGCTGCCACATGTTGCCCATCAGGTGCGCGGGCAGCATGCCGCCGGCGACTTCGCCCTTGTCCTTGCCGTATTTGGCATCCAGACGGGTGCGGGCGTAGCAGTGCAGCTGCTCGTAGAGCGGCTTGACCTGGCCCCACAGGCGGTCGGTCTCCGCGGCCAGCTCGACCGGGCTCATGTCGTAGCCCGAGCGCCACATCTCGCCGGCATCGGCGAAGCCCATCTCGTCGGCGCCCTCGTTCACCAGTTCGACGAAGCGGACGTAATCCTTGCGCATCGGCTGCGAGATCGTGTGCCAGCCGTTCCACGCGTCCAACTGCGCGTCGTAATCGCGGCTGGTGCGCAGCACGTCTTCGAGCGCGCCCAACTGGCGGCAGCTCTTTGCTTCGCCTTCGCCCTTGCAGTACTCGCCGGAGCCGTAGGCGCCTTCCATCTTGCTGGCGATCCGGGCCAGCTCGGCCAGCTTGGCCGGATCGGTCGGGGCGGGCATCGCGGTCGACAGTTTCAGCAGGTGGATAGCGCGTGCGGTGGCGGGCGTCATCGACTGGCCTTCAAAGCGCTTGGCCTGCTCGATCCACTGGTTGAGCTGGGACAGGTAGCGCTCGTTGGCCTTGGCGGCGAGGAATTCGGTGTCCTCGTTGATATAGGTCGATGACAGCCATTGCGGCTTGGTCAGCTCCGGGTACATCGCCTTCAGCTCGCTGTTGACCCGGGCGATGAACTGGTCGGCGGTCTCGTCGGCGGAAGCCGCCTGGGTGGTGGCGGGCGTGGCGGTGGTCGACGGACTGGGCGATTGGCTGCAACCGGCAAGCCCGAACACGGCCGCAGTAACGCTGAGCGCCAATAACACGCGTGTGGGTTTCATCTGGGGAAGCTCCCTTTGCGAAAAGCGCGTGCATCGCGCCGAACTCCGAAGGCTAGAGGCAGCCCCAGCGCCGCGCAAGCTGGCCAGCAAGGCCGGCATCGAAGTGCCATGGAAGTAGTGTCGGCGCATGGTCGGGTCGAGCCATCTCCGTGGCTGTCCAGCGGCTGCAACCGGGTGCAGCAACGCCGGGAGACAGCAAATCCGGTCAGACCGGAATGTGACGGGTGACGCAGAACGTCATATTCCCCCTGAGCGGGAAAATCGGGTGATCCACCCCGCCCGGGAATCGTGATGTTTCTTTTTGCGCTGCCAACAACTGTGATGTTGGTGTGGAGGGGTTGTGAAACTTCGCGCATATGTACGATAAAAAGCATAAATATCACTTAAAAGAACGTATTCATGCTTCCGGATAGAGCGATGTCTTATCCGCTTCCAATCGCCTTTGGAAGCGGCAAAAGCTCCGGGTTGTCACAAAACTTTGATTTGACACTCCGATCCTGAATAGGAAAGGTGACGTACAACGGCAGGTCGCAGGGACCGCCCTTGCCACTCACAGCGATAACGATGGGGAACGGTATGAAGAACACGGTTCGAGTCCTGGCAGTCGCGGCAGCTTTGGCGATGGCGGCTTCCGGGCCCGCCCTGGCACAGAAGCAGGTCGTGATCAGCGGCAGCAACTCCCAGACGGTGAATGTCTCGGGAAGCATCACCAACGAGGCCCGGTCGGGCGGCACCGCCAAGGTCAATATCGGCTCGATCAGCGGCAGCAAGGCCAAGGTCGGCAGCAACCGGCAGACGGTCTCGGTGAGCGGCTCCATCCACAACCAGGCTTCCGGCTCCGGTTCCAAGGCCATCGTCAATATCGGTTCGGTCAGCGACGAGTAGGGCCGGCTTCCATCGCTCCTCGTGCCTGGCCCACGCCGGAGCGGCTTCACCCCAGGGCCGATGCATTTGCACACATCCTTTTACCCAGAAGATGAGGAAATACCCATGAAGAAGTCCTACGTGCTGTTGATCGCTGCCGCCCTGGTGTTCTCCGGCACCGCCTACGCCGAAGTGAAGATCGGTGGCAACAACACCCAGAAGACCAACGTCAAGGGCGCCATCGCCAACTCCGCGGTGGGTGCCATGACCAAGGCGACGCAGAACATTTCGTCGAACAAGGGCAACGTCAAGATCGGTGGCAACAACAACCAGACCACCGACGTGATGGGCGCCATCGCCAACTCCGCGGTGGGCGCTGGTTCGAAGGCCGAGCAGAACGTTTCGTCGAACGAAGGCAACTGAGCCTTGCGGATCGCTCCGGTGCGCGCTTCGTGTGCCGGTGGATGCGGGGTGGCTGGCAACGACGGCCACCCCGCGTCGTGAGGCCGTAATGCTGATGACGTCATCCGTGACGACGTAAGGAAGGAGCAAACCGCATGAGCATGTTCACAACCGGTGCCCGTGCCGCAGGACTGGCCCTGACTCTCACCGTCCTGGCGCCGCTGGCGCCGCTGGCGCAGGCGCAGCAGGCGGATGTCACCCCGCGTCGCGGGATCGACCCGTGGGACCGGGCCAAGGTCAGCCAGGTCCAGGCCAAGCGCTGGATCGGCTTCGGCACGCGCCAGAGCGCCGAGGACTCCGAGGTCATCAACAGCGGGCCCGGTGGGGGCAAGACCTGCATCACCAACGTCGGCACCACGACGCAGTCGCCCACCACGGTCGGCAATTTCACCCCGCGTTATGGCCCCAGTCCACGCGGCCAGCAGCAGGAGCGGGTGGTCGTGGTCAACGGCAGCGTGATCAACGTCTGCAAGTAGGCGCCACAGCAACCAGTGCACGGGTATCGGTCCACTCTGGTCCGGCCCGGAGCGCTTGCATGAATTCATTTTCGATACGGATAGACACGACGGATGACAAACCAACAGGGGCGGCCGTGCGCGATTCGCGCGGGCATGAAGGTGGGTGCGATCGCGGTCGCGATCACGTTGTTGGCAGGTTGCAGCACGCTGGGCAAGAACGGGCCCCGCAAGCACGCGGATTTCTACGGGCAGGTCGGGGTCGAAAACCAGCCGGTGATATGGCCGGTGCGCTCGGTCAGCAGCTTCAACGATTCGCTCTCGTGCATGGACCGGATGCTGCGCGACAACCACATCAACCAGGTCACCGTCACCTCCAAGACCATTCCGGACGCGTCAGGCAAGGTCTATGTGGCCGCCACCGACATGGTGATCACCTCGCTGTCGGAGATGTCGCGGCTCAGCAACACGTTCCGCTTCGTCGACTACGAGGTGGACCCGCTCAACCAGGACACTGTGCAGACGCTCAGCGGTCTGATGTTGCAGAACAACCAGATGATGATCCCGATGCCGGAGCTGTATGTGTCCGGGGCCATCAGCTTCATGGACCAGAACGTCCTGGTCGACCGTCGCGGCGTGGGCGCGGCGAGCAATGATGCGGAGATCGGCTGGTCCCGCGACCTGTTCGGCAGCGTGATGGGGATGGAGTTCCATCTGGGCGACTTCATCAGCCGCACCCTGATTCCGGGCATCCATTCGGCCAACGAGATCACCATCGCCAACAAGGGCTCCGGCATCGATATCGGCGGGCGGATCAAGAAGGCCGGCGTGCAGCTGGAGATCGGCGGCGACTATTCGCAGGGCGTCGGCCCGGCGGCGCGGACCCTGATCGACCTGAGCATGATCGAGCTGGTCGGCAAGTGGGCGCGGGTGCCGTACTGGCAGTGCCTCACGCTCGATCAGGCACATCCGGATTTCCAGCGCCAGCTGCGCCAGTGGTACCTGCAGATGGACGAAGACCAGCGGGTGGCGTTCATCCAGCGCGGCCTGCGGGCCAACGGCTATTACTACGCGACCGATGCGACCCCGCGCCAGATCACCCCGGAGCTGCGTGTCGCCATCCAGCGGTTCCAGCTCGACCAGGGGCTGCTCGCGACCGGGCAGCTGTCATTCGAGACCTACGAACATCTGGCCCGCGACTACGTCCGCAGCGATGGCGACGGAAACTTTGTGCAGGTCGGCTGGGGCGATACCGGTTTGACCGCGAGCCGTCTGCCGCTGCACTCGCGCAGAGAGCCCAGGAGCGGCGCGCCGGCGCTGGATTCGACCACGCCGCGCCTGCCGCGAATCGACATCACCCTGCCGACACCCGGCAATGTGCGTGCGCTTGGCGAGCTGCTGGCGTTCAACATCAGCGTCGACCGGACCTCGTACCTGCAGTGCTATTACCGGGATGCCAAGGGCACCATTGCGCAGATCTATCCGAATCCGTTGCAGCCCGCTGACGTGGTCGAGGGCAATCGTGCGTTGCTGGTGCCCGATACCAGCAATCCGCAGAGCTTCGCGATCGAGCTGACCGCGCCCGGCACCGAGGAGCTGCGCTGCCTGACCAGTTCGATTGATCCTTCGTCGCGGCTGCCGGCCCTGCTGCAGGCGCCGGTGCTGACCCCGATCCGGGCCGCGTCGCTGGACGAGGTGGAGCAGGCGTTCCGTTCGGCCGTCGGGGCCGGCGTCGGTGCGGGCCGTGCGCAATGGTCGGTCACCCGATGATCGGGAAGCGTCCGAGATGAGCCGCTGGATGACGCCCGGCTCGTGCACGCTTTCGAGCAGCCTAGCCTCGATCGGCACGGGCCGGCTGCGTGGGATCGGCCTGTTTGTTGCCGGTATGCTGGCGGGGCTGGCGGTCGTGGCGCATGCCGAGATCGTGCAGGGCACACCGCCGCGGGTGCCGGCTCCGGTCGATCTGGCGCACCCGTCAGCATTGTCGGGAACCGGGACGGGCGCGGATATCCGGGATGCGGTTGCCGCCGGCGGCGTGCTGGCGGAAATTGTGCTGCCCAGACCCGGGCGCGTGGAAGCCGTCCCCCCAGCAACGGGAGCGACCGCGCCCCAGCCGGGTCTGGAGGATGCGGTGCAGGAAACGCCGCGCAGCAACATCGTCTGGCCATCGACCGCCGAGGCAAGGGGCGCTGCGGAGGACGACGGCCAGGGCGCGATGATCGCTGTTTTTCCGGGAAATGTGGATGCGTCGCTGCCGGCCGACGGTGCGGCGGAAATCGTGGGCGTGCCGGATGGTCCGCCGCTGCAACGTGCGCTGGCGGCCTACGGCAGCGGCGCAGATCCGCGCAGCTACAGCGAAGCGGCGCGCTGGTTCAAGGTCGCCGCCGATGCCGGTGACCGCCGGGGTGCGATGGCCTACGCCTATCTGCAGGGGCTGGGGCTGGGTGTCCGGCGTGATCCGGCGGCGGCACGACGGAGCCTTCGGCAGCTCAGTGCTGCCGGCGTCGTCCGGGCCGATTACCTGATTTCGTTGCTGCTGGCTGCCGAGCGGCGCCCCGGTGGCGAGCGGCAGCAGGCCGAGTTGCGGGAGCGCGCCGCGCGCGCAGGCGACGCTGTTGCGCAGAACGCCATGGGCGTGCACTACCAGGTGCAGGGCGACCGCACCACGGCGCAGATGTGGTACCAGCGTGCCGCCGACAATGGCAGTGCGGCCGCCGGGATCAACCTCGCCAGCCTGGCGCGTGGCGACGAAGCCCGTCGGCAAGTCGGGGCAGGGGTGGAGGCGGCAGCAGACGGTGATGGCGAGGCGCTGTTCGCGCTGGCCCGTCGCTACCATCGGGGCGAAGGCGTCGCAGTCGATTACGGCAAGGCCCTGCAGCTGTACCGGAGCGCCGCCGCGAACGGCAGCAAGCCCGCCCAGCAGATGCTTGGCCTGATCCAGTCGCGCATGCTGGCAGGCGGCGTCATCGACCCGGTCTGGATGCACCAGTTGGCATCCACGGCGGTGGGCGCGGCTGGGGGCAATCTGGTTTCCCGTAGTACCTCGATTGCGCAACCGCAACTTGACGATCCGCTGGCCGGGCTCGCCGATCTCGGCCCCTGACCGTCCACGGACATTCCCCTTTGCCATGGATCCCGACAGGAGCATCCCGTGACCGTCCAGAACCCGCCAGCCAAAAAACAGACCATCCGCAACCGCTCCCGCCTCGTGCTCGCCTTCGGCGGCCTGCTGGTCGCGTCCTTGGCCACTCCGCTGTTGGCCCAGAGTGTTGATGTCGACGCCAACGGCAATGTCCGGATCGACGCCGGCGATGGCACCACGGTCAGGGCCGGTGCAGCGGGCACCGAAGTGCGCACGCGCGGTGCTGCGGTCCGGGTGGGCGGCGAGCAGAACCTGTCTTCGCGTTCCGGCCACCATCACAACGCGGGCGACAACGTCCAGCACACGCAGGTCGACGGCGCCCAGGTCAATGTCCGGAGCGATGGTGGCGTGCAGGTCATCAGTGCCGACGGCGGCCGGGCAACCACCACCATCAACGACCGCATCACGACGTCATCCGCGCAGGGCGATGGCGAGGTGAGCTACGTCAACCAGGATCTGGACGACAGCAACTTTTCCGGCCGCCAGTTGGCGGGTGTGGCGTTCGTGAACTCCGGACTGCGGCGCGCCGACTTCCGTGACGCGATCCTGGTCGGGGCCAATTTCACCAACGCCAATCTGGAGGGTGCCGACTTCCGCGGTGCGGACCTGCAGAATGCCGAACTGGGCAATGCCGAACGGGCCGGCGCACGTTTCGATGGCGCCACCTGGGTCGATGGTCGCGTCTGCGGCGGTGGCTCAGTCGGCGGTTGCCGCTGACCTGTGAGTGTGGCTGTCGAGTCCGGAAGCCGCGTCCGGTGTCAGCACAGACCTTGATGGCTGAGGCGTGAGTGGCTTCAGGCGGCGTTGCTCCAGGTCCACCAGCCCGCGGTCCGCCAGCCACTGCCAAGCGCTGTCCGCATCGTGATCGAAATAGGCTTGTGCGGAGCCGAGCCGGAAGGTGTAGCCCCAGGCATCCATGTCCGCCAGGATGCGCGCGCGGCCGACGCCGGGCAGGGCATCGCCCAGCAAGGCCTGCAGCACGCAGACCGCGTCCTCCTCATCGATCGAGTCGGTGGCATCGGTGTGCACGTCGGCGCGGCGTTCCGGCGGCAACACGATCAGGTGTCCGGCTTCGTGCAACAACGAATGCACCGGCGTGTCGGCACGTGCGTAGACGGTTTCGCCGATCAGTCCGGCCTCGCATTCGCCCCAGTAGCTGCCGGGGATGGGTTCGCCATCGGCCACCCGGACCAGTTGCAGGCCATAGCCGGCCAGCAGGTGCGTGGGTGATTCAAAGCCGATGTCGGACAGGGTCAGCATGCAGTCGTGCAGTGGCAAGAGCGGTGCGAGATCCAGCGCAGGGTGGGGAGCTGACGCTGACCTGCATGGCAGGTGGAAGGATGGGCCGGCGATGCGGCCCATTCGGGATGCAGCGTGACGGTTGACGGCCGGATCAGCCGTTGGCGACGGCGCCGTTTTCCGGCAGCGAGACCGAGATATCCAGCACCTTGTCATCGCCGTCATTGAGCAGATCGACCTTGACCGCATCGACATCCACGTTGACGTATTTGCGGATCACCTCAAGCAGCTCACGCTGCAGCATCGGCAGGTAATCCGGCCCTCCACGGGTGGCGCGCTCGTGGGCGACGATGATCCGCAACCGGTCCTTGGCGACCGACGCGGTCTGCTTCTTGACCAGCAGGAAATCGAACAGACCCATGGCTAACCTCCGAACATCTTGCTGAAGAAACCCTTTTTCTCAGGGGTTGTGAAGCGCATCGGACGGGTATCGCCCAGCAGGCGCGCGACCGCATCGTCGTAAGCCTGGGCGGCGTCGGACTCGGTATCGAGGATCACCGGCTCGCCCTTGTTGGAGGCATTCAGCACGTCGGTCGATTCGGGGATGACACCGATCGTCTTCAGGCCGAGGATCTCCTCCACGTCGCCGATGCTGAGCATCTCGCCCGACTCGACGCGCCTGGGGCTGTAACGGGTCAGCAGCAGGTGTTCCTTGACCCGCTCGCCGTTCTCGGCCCGGCGGGTCTTCGAGGCCAGCAGGCCGAGGATGCGGTCTGAGTCGCGCACCGAGGAGACTTCCGGGTTGACCACCACCAGCGCCTGGTCGGCGAAGTACATGGACAGGTAGGCGCCCTTCTCGATGCCGGCCGGGGAGTCGCAGATGATGTAGTCGAAGCCGTCGGCGGACAGTTCGTTGAGTACCTTCTCCACGCCTTCCAGGGTCAGTGCGTCCTTGTCGCGGGTCTGCGAGGCGGCCAGCACGAACAGGTTCTCGAAGCGCTTGTCCTTGATCAGGGACTGTTTGAGGCTGGACTCGCCGTTGACCACGTTGACGAAGTCGTACACGACGCGGCGCTCGCAGCCCATGATCAGGTCGAGGTTGCGCAGGCCGACGTCGAAATCGATGATCGCGACCTTGTGGCCACGGCGCGCGAGGCCGCAGGCGAGGCTGGCGCTGGTGGTGGTCTTGCCGACGCCTCCCTTGCCCGAAGTGACAACGATGATTTCAGCCAAGTTCAAATCCTCCAATTCATGGGGTGGTGCACAGGGGAAACGCCAGCGCGGGAGCAGACCGGAGCAATCGCGGGGGCGATGCGGCAAGGGTCACGACCGACAGAGCTAGCGCGCGGTGTAGCGGGACGGGACAGCATGCCCGGTTTTTCGCTCACGGTGCATCCAGCGCGGCAAGGTGCAGCTGACCATCCTGCAGCCACACCTGCACGGCCTTGCCGCGAAGATCCGCGGGGATGTCTTCGAGCACCTTGTAGTGACCGG
>DATJBR010000193.1:0-8067 GCA_035515255.1 Lysobacter sp.
TTGCGGGTGTGCGTGCCGATGCCGCCGGTGAAGTCATTGGGGGTTTCACCGGAATTGCCGCTGCGCGCCGCCGTTGCGGAACCGCACGACATCGACTCGTCCGATATGCCGCCTGCGGTGGTCGGAACATGAAAGGAGTTGCCACCACCATGAAAGCAGCCAGGCCCCACCACGGACGCAACGCATGATCCGCATCCTGCTGGCCGAGGATCAGGCAATGGTGCGCGGCGCCTTGTCGGCCCTGCTCGGGCTGGAACCGGACATCGAGGTACTCGGTGCGGCCGCCGATGGCGAGAGCGCCTGGCGCGAGGTGCAGCGCCTGCAGCCGGACTTGCTGGTGACCGACATCGAGATGCCGGGCCTGACCGGGCTGGAACTGGCCCAGCGCATCCAGCGCCACGGGCTGCCGGTCAAGGTGGTGATCGTGACCACGTTCGCGCGCGCCGGTTTCCTGCGTCGCGCGCGGGATGCGGGCGTGGCGGGCTATCTGCTGAAGGACGCGCCGGCCGAGGATCTCGCCCAGGCGCTGCGCACGGTGCACCGCGGTGGCCGGGCGATCGACCCGCAGCTGGCGCTGGATGCGTGGAGCGATGCCGATCCGCTCAACGACCGCGAGCGCCAGGTGCTGCGGTTGGCCGGCGAGGGCATGCCCGCCACCGATATCGCCGCGCAGCTGAACCTCTCGCACGGCACCGTGCGCAACTACCTGTCCGAGGCGATCGGCAAGCTCGGCGTCGGCAACCGCATCGAGGCGTATCGGACCGCGCGCCAGAAGGGCTGGTTGTAGCAGGCACTCAAAATCAGGCGCAGTACCCCTGCAACATCGCGAACGCGGCCCGCAGGCCCTGTGCCTCGCCGCCGGCGGGACGGCCCGGGCGGTCGGTGTCGTTCCAGCTGTACACGTCCAGGTGCGCCCACTTCTGCCCGGCCGGCACGAACCGCTCCAGGTACAGCGCGGCGTTGATGCTGCCGGCCATCCTCGACGGGCCGCTGTTGGCGATATCCGCAATCGAGCTGCTCAGGTAGCGCCAGTACGGCTGCCACAGCGGCATCCGCCACAGCGGGTCACGCTGGTTGATACCGGCGCTCAGCCATGCTTCGGCGACGGTGTCGTCGTTGCTGTACAGCGCCGGCAGGTCGGGACCGAGCGCGATCCGGGCTGCGCCGGTGAGGGTGGCGAAATCCAGCAGCAGTGCGGGCGACTGCTCGCCGGCGTAGGTCAGCGCATCGCACAGCACCAGTCGGCCTTCCGCATCGGTGTTGTCGATCTCCACGCTGATCCCGGCGCGGGTGGTGATCACCTCGCCGGGGCGGAACGCATCCGGGCCGATCGCGTTTTCGACCGCCGCCACCAGCAGGGTGATCCGCAGCGGCAGCTGGCGCGCCATCACCCATTCGGCCAGCGCGATCGCGTGCGCTGCGCCGCCCATGTCCTTCTTCATGTTGCGCATGCCGTCGGCGCCCTTGACGTCCAGGCCGCCGGTGTCGAAGCACACGCCCTTGCCGACCAGCGCGACGTGCGGGTGCGCCTCATCGCCCCAACGCAGCGCGATCAGTCGCGGCGCGCGATGGCTGGCGCGTCCCACCGCGTGGATGGTGGGGAAGTTCCGGGCCAGCAGGTCGTCGCCGCTGACCACCTCGATCTTCGCCCCAAAGCGTTCGGCGATCTCGCAGGCGACCTGCTCCAGCTGGTCGGGACCCATGTGCTCGGTCGGCGTGTTGACCAGGTCGCGCACGCGCACGCAGGCCGCCAGCGCATCGCGGACCTCGGCGTGGTCGTCGACCACGAGGCGCGCCGGCGGACGGGCCGGCTGCTTGTAGCGGCTGAACCTGTAAGCGCCCAGACCCCAGCCCAGCTGCAGCGCGGCCAGCGTCGCGGCGTCCTGCGTGCCGGCCAGCCGGAACGCGCGTGGCGGCAGCGCGAACGGTGCGTGGCCGTAGCTGTAGGGGTCGAGCGGATCGCCGATGCCGATCACCGCCGCGCTGACCGCTCCGTCGTTGCCCGGCAGCAGCAGGGCGGTGCCCGGCGCGGCGTCGAACGCCTGCGCATCCAGCCAATTACCCACCGCCGCCGGCTGCGTTGCGCGCCAGTCGGCCAGCTGCTCGCGGCTGACGACGTGCAGTGGCAGCGCGTCGGTGTCGGTGGTGGCGTCGGTAAAACCGGAAGACAAACTCATGGGGATATCGGCTCCAGGTGGTGCGCATCCAGCCAGTCGGCCAGCGCGGCAAGGGTGGGGAATTCAAGATCGGGGCGGACGCTGCGGCGTTCCCAATGGCGGGTTTTTCCGGTGCCGTCGATGCGGTTGATCCAGCAGGTGCGCAGGCCCGCATCGTGGGCGCCGATGACGTCCATGTGCGGGTCATCGCCCACGTGCAACACCTGTCCGGGCGCGAGCCCGAGCCGGTCGCAGGCCGCGCGGAAGATGCTCGCCGCCGGCTTGGCGACGCCGTGTTCGCGCGCACCGAGTTGGAACGCGAACAGGTGCATCAGTCCGATGGTCTGCAGGCAGGCGTTGCCGTTGCTGAGCGCGGCCAGCGGCACCCGCGCCGCCAGCCGTTCCAGCGCCGGCACGCTGTCGGCGTAGTGCTCGACGTCGCATCGCGCGGCGAAATAGGCGTCGTACGCGCTTCCGGCCAAAGCGACGTCCTCGCCGGCCAGCACCAGCATCCGCTCCAGCATCCACTGGCGCTGGGCGGTCATGTCGTGCGCCAGCCGCGGTCGTTCGGTATTGGCCAACTCGCGCAAGCGCTGGCGCTCGGCCAGCGGCCACATCGCCGCCGCGCGCGGGGCATGTTCGGTCAACCAGGCATCCAGCGCGGCTTCGGCACGGACAATCGCCGGCGCGATGGGCCAGATCGTGTCGTCGAGATCGAGGGTGATGGCATGGACGGGGAAACTCACCGGGCCATTCTACCGCCGCGCCCATCACGGGTTTTCCTCACTCCAGCAGCCTGGCCCAGCCTTCCAGGCCGTCGATCCGGGACAGCACGATCTTCACGCACACCAACAATGGCACCGCCAGCAGCAGGCCGATGATCCCCCACAGCGAGCCGAACGCCATCAACGCGAGGATCAGCACCAGTGGCGACAGCCGCATCTGCCGACCCAGCACGATCGGCGTGAGGAACTGGCCTTCCAGCGTATGCAGGAACAGGTAGATGCCCGCCGGCAGCAGGGACATCCACAGCTCATCGAATGCGACGAAACCCATCAGCAACATGATGGCGATGCCGATCAGTGGGCCGACATACGGCGCGAAATTGAGCACGGCGGCCATCGTCCCCCACAACAATGCTTCGGCCAGGGGAACCTGGAGCAGATACAGCGCAGCGGCCAGGGCAAGCCCGACCAGGATGTTGATCAGGCTGATGGTCAGCACGTAGCGGGAGATCTCGGTCTCGATCGACTGCATGATCTCGACGCTGACGCGCTTTTGCTGGCGGCTTGGCAGCAACGACAGTGCGTTGCGCTGCAGGTTCTCGCCGTAGACCATGAAGAAGAATGTCAGCAGCACCACTGCCAGCAGCGAGGTGAGTATCAACGGCGTCGCGGTCAGGGACCGGTAGGGAGCGTTGACCTCGGTGCGGATCACCTGCACCGGCTTGCCGTCGCCGGCTTCGGTCGCCCGTGCGATGTTCGCCGCCGCCTCGTTGGCCGCGTGCACCGGCTTGCTCACCTGACGCAGTTTCGGTGCCAACTGTTTCAATTCGCGCGGAACCTGACGGGCCCACTCCGACGCCGGCTGGACCAGTTGGGTGCCCAGCGCGACCGTGCCCGCGAGGCCGCCGGCCAGCACCAGGACGGCGCCCAGCGCACGCGGGACGTACAGCCTGCGCAGGCCGCGGATGATGGGATTGCCGATCAAGGCGAAGAACATCGCCAGCAGGATCGGCAGGATCACGCTCTGCGCAGCCCACAGGGTGTAACCGACCGCGAGCGTGGCGAGCACGATCAACGCGCTGGAAGCACGGGGACGAGTGGGCGACAGGAGCGGCTCATCGGAGAGCGGTGCCTGCGCGTCAGGTGGGGCCGGGCTGGAGGCACCGGGCGCGGCGGGAGCGGCGGATGGATCCGCTGCCGGAGTGCTCATGGCTCGCGGGTGCCGCCGGCCTGGCGGGCGGCTGCGGCGACCCGTTCCAGATAGTCGTGGGCCAGCCGTTCGCCGGCGGCAATGGCGGCGTCGGCCGGCGTGACCCTGTCAGCCATGGCATCGGCCACGGCGCCCGCATTCCGGGCCGAGTGGTCGGCATCATCCGCCGCCACGGCCGCGTGGGTGCTGGCGAACACGCTGGTCAGCAGGGACACGATCCGCACCACGCCACCGCCGCGGGCGGCCGCACGCAACGGTTCCGCGCGGCCGACCAGGAAACCGCTGGCGAGCCCGGCAACGACGATCCGTCCCGGCGTCCAGGCCGACTTCCACGATTGCCCGAGTTGGCGCAGGTCCGCGCCGACCCGGCGCTCGTGCGCCTCGAGCGCATCCTCGGCCCGCGCGACCTTGGCGACGAGCTTGTCGAATCTCATGGCGCTGGACTCCCCTGTGGGCGGGACGCTCGTGTCCCGACGGTATGTGTTTGCGGCAATCGCATCCGGGCGCGGTGGTGTCCGGTGGTGCTTCTACGGCGGTGTGGCTCCGGCTTCGCGATCACTCCGCAACGGCCGTTCGCCAAGATCCTCCGGTGGCTTCCGTTTGCGCGCCCGTGCCGACTCGGCCGAGCCCGGCGAGGGCATCAAGTCGGCCAGTTCGCCAATCCCCAACCGGGCCAGCTGGCGTCGCGTGGCCTGCAGGCGGGTGTGCTCGAAGTACCGCACTGCCATCCAGCTGGCGAACGCGGTGACCAGCAGGCTCAGCGCCGCCGGGATCAGCAATGCGATCGTCCACGACAGTCCGGCCGGCCCATGGAGGATCGCCACCAGGGTGCCCATCAGGAACAGCCAGGACGAGGCGCCGCATGCAATCGCCAGACCGCTCAAGGCCAACGTGCGGCCCAAAGCGCTGCGTGCGAGCGACACGTCGGCCGCCACCAGCGAGCGCAACGCCTTGGCCGCGTCACCGGCGGCGGCGAGGCTGGCGCGTCCGGTCAGGCCGATCTGCCGCAGTGCTTCGAGCAGTTCGGGCGGCACGGCTGCGTCGTCTGCATCGGGGATGCCGGCATCGGCATCGCGATCCTGCGCCGTCCCACCCGGTTCATCCGGTGCCTGATCGCGTGCCGCGTCGCCCGGTGCGGTGGCGCGGGGTGCCGTGTCGTCGCCCGGGTTGCCTGCGGTGCGGTCGCCCATCGTGCCGGCTTAGCGGTCGTTGCTGCGGGCGAGCTTGGCGATGATCCAGCCGGCGGCAAACGCGGCGCCGAAGGAGGCGATCGGTCGTTCGCGGATCAACTCGGCGGCACTGTCGATGAGGTCACGGCCCTTGTCTATCAGCTCGTCGGCCTGTTCGCGGGCAGCGCTTCCGGCGCTCCCGGCGGCGGCCATGCCGGCCAGCGCCGTGTCGGCCAGGTCGGCCTTGAGGTTGGCGCGGCCCAGCCTGAGCTCGTCGCCGGCAGCGCCGGTGGCACCCTTGAGCGCATCGCCGGCATCGCGCGCGGCCTGCTTGAGATGGTCGCCGGCTTCACCGAGGTTGGTTTTCAGGGCCTGGGTGGCGGTGGTGTCGGTCGGGCTCATTCGGATGCTCCTCGGGATGGGGGTGATATTGCGTCGTCGCGTGCCGTGTCACTGCATCGACAGGACGCCCTGCCGGTTGCCGCGCACGATCTGCAGCACCAACTGTGCCGGAGTCGGCGTGAAGCCGGCGCGGAAGCCGCTCAGATCATCGAATCCGCCGGCGCTGGTGGCCACCACCAGGTCGCCCTCGCGCAGCCCGTTGATGGCCGCCCGGCTGCCGTTGGCGACCGATGCCACCAGCACCCCGGATGCGCCGGACTGGCGCAGGCGCTCCGGCAGTTCGTCGAACACTGCCCCGCCAAGGCGCGGATCAAGCTCCGCGCCCGCCAGCGAACGCGCCTGCTCGTGCAGCGTCGCTGTCACCTGCAGCAGCTTGCCGTCGCGCCGGACGCCCAGCGCCACACGGCTGCCAATGGCCTGCAGGCCCTCGAAATTGCGCAGGCTGTCCCGGCTGTCGATGCGCTCGCCATCGGCCGACACGATCACGTCGCCGGACTTCAGCCCTGCGATCGCCGCGGCCGAGCCCGGGTAGACCCGTGTCACCAGCGCGCCGCGCGGGTCGTCCAGTTTCAACGCCTGCGCCAGGCGGGCATCCACGTCCTGCGCGTCCAGCCCGAAGGTGCCGCGGCGGACTTCGCCGTGGGTCACCAACTGGTTCATCACGTTGCGCGCTAGGTTGGCCGGAATTGCGAAGCCCAGGCCGATATTGCCGGCCATGCTGCCGCGCGGGTTGAAGCTGGCGGTGTTGATGCCGACCAGCTCGCCACGCAGGTTGACCAGTGCGCCACCGGAGTTGCCCGGGTTGATGGAGGCGTCGGTCTGGATGAAGTTCTGGTAGCCCAGCCCGCGCAGGCCACTGCGCCCCACCGCCGACACGATGCCCGAGGTGACCGTCTGGCCGATGCCGAACGGGTTACCTACCGCGACCACGAAGTCGCCGACCCGCAGTTCCCCGGAGTTGGCCAGCGGCACCTCCGCCAGTCCCTGCGCCGGGATCTTCATCACCGCCACGTCGGTGTCCGGATCGGAACCGACGAATTCCGCCGCCAGCGTGCGGCCGTCGGCGAGCGTGACCGTGACTTCCTCCGCGCCCTCGATCACGTGGTGGTTGGTCAGCACCAGCCCGCGCGCGGCATCGACGATGACGCCGGAGCCGAGCGACTGCTCGATCCGCTCCTGCGGGATGTGCGGGAACATGCGGCGGAAGATCGGGTCGTTCGCAAACGGGTTGTTGACCCGCACCCGCTGCTTGGCCTGCACGCTGACCACCGCCGGGGTGACCCCGGCCAGCATCGGTGCCAGCGAGGGCAACGGCTGCCCATTGACGGCGGCGGGCAAGGCTCCGCTCATCGGGGTCGCCGCCATCGGGATGGCCCCGTCGGCGGGCGTGTCCTGCATGCCCGTTTCCGACGCGACCGGCGCCACCGGCGATGCGGCGGCCGGCGTGCGCAGGCCGTCGACGACTACCCCTGCGACCAACCCGCCGAAGCACGCCGCCAATGCCAGCGCGGCAAGGGATCGCAGCGGGGTTCCGGGGGTTCGGGGGAGGGTCGGCATCGTGCGCATACGGAGTCCCATGACGGTGTCGGCAACAAGAAGGGCAGTGTGGGTCAAACGCGGTAAATCGTCGATGAAGTTGCCTTTGACGGCAGGTTTCAGGCAGCCCATTCCGGGCGTTCGATAACGTGTTTCCGGGCGTTTTAACAGCGTTGACTTCGGCGGGGGCGGGGGGTAGTTTGACCTCCGTCACGAACACAACATGTTGTGGTGAGAAGCTGGAAACAACCTAGGAATTGGGGGTTTTTCAGGCTGGCCACTACAGGCAGCCCTGCCGGAAACGGGCTTTTCGCGAGGTTTTGCAGATATCCGCAAGCACAGGTTGTTCGCAAGAAAGTTGTCGAGACAGATCTCCCTGACACGAAGTTCCTGACACAGCCGGCGGAGCCTCCATCGGCGCTGCCAATCCAGATAGACCCGCACCACCAACCCGCACTACCCACCACCATCGCGGCGAACCATGCACACGATGCGAGCGCTCCACCGGCGATTTCCGGACATGGCAGCTCCCATGCGGCTCAGCCCGGCATCGGTCCACCGCAGCACGACAGCACTACCCCACAACCCGGGAGCCGGAACATCGCCCGGCCCCTATCGAGCAATCCGGCCGCGTCCATCGCGCGGCCATCACGAGGAGACAGGACAGGCATGAGTACGGTGCGCCTCGAGGCAGTGAACAATGGCAAGTCGAACATGGACACGCTGATCAACGACGACGCGGGGGCCAGGGACATCCCGATGCAACCGGCATCGCTGGATATCTGGGACAAGAAGTACCGGCTGGTCACCAAGGACGGCGTGCCGGTCGATGCCGACATCGACGCGACCTACCGCCGCGTGGCGAAGGC
>DATJBR010000194.1:0-3167 GCA_035515255.1 Lysobacter sp.
CCGCGCAGCGAGCCGGCGTTGCCGATCGAGGACACGGTGACGTCGATGGTCTGGCCGGGTTTGGCGTAGGGCGGCAGCTCGGCGTGGATCGCCACCGCGGCGACGTTCTTGAGCTGCGGGTTCACGCCCGGCGGCAGGGTCACGCCGAGCTGGTCGAGCATGGTTTTCAGGCTCTGCACGGTGAACTGGGTCTGGCTGGTGCGGTCGCCGCTGCCGTCCAGACCGACCACCAGGCCGTAGCCGACCAGCGCGTTGCCGCGCACGCCGGCGACCTGGGCCAGGTCCTTGATGCGTTCCGCACTGGCCGGACCGGCCGCGAACAGCGCGAGCAGGGCGACGGCGGCGATGGAGCGGAGGGAGATTGACGCACGCATGGTCGTGCTCCTCAGTACGGGAAGGCGGCGGAGTTGAAGAACCGGCCCAGCCAGCCCATTGCATTGGAACGCGCCAGCGTGCCGCGACCGCCGTAGACGATCTGCGCGTTGCCGACGCGGTCGGACGTGATGCGGTTGTCAGGGCCGATATCGGCCGTCCGCACGATCCCTTGAACCTGCACCAGCTCGTCGCCCTGGTTCAGGCGCACCTGCTTCTGCCCGCTGACCAGCAGGTTGCCGTTGCCGAGCGCCTTGACCACGCTCACGGTGACCTCGCCGTCGAGGCGGTTGCTCTGGGTGGAATCGCCGGAACCGTTGAAGTCGCGGCCGGCCTCGATTTCGGCCTGCAGGATCGACTGGCCGTTGTGGGTCACCGGCACCCCGGCGATGACAGGCGCGCCAAGGCTGAGGCCCGAGTTCTTGGACACCGCGGTCTTGGCGCGGGAGGTGGACGAGGTGCGCTCCACCAGTACGATGGTCAGCAGGTCGCCGACCTCGCGTGCCTTGTTGTCCTGGAACAAGCGCAGGCCGGTGGTGTTGCCGCCGCCGCTGTTGGCGTAGATCGAGCCGCTGGAATGCCGGGCCTGGCTGGCCATGCCGGTCTGCTGGTGGGCACCGGGTATGGCGGGGCTGGAGGCCATCGGGATGTCCATGCCGGCCATCGGTGCGACCGGCGCGAACGGGCGCACGTCGCCGACCACGCTGGCGCAGCCGGCGAGGGTCAGCAGGGCGACGACCGGAAGCAGCAGGTCTCGGGGTATCGAGGTGCTTGAAGCAACGTCCATTCGCTTGTCATCCCCGCGCAGGCGGGACAAGCGCGCAGCGCGCAGATCGTCCGGAAAGGACGACCCGCAGGGCGAGCGGAGCGAGTCATCCATGGACGTTGCTTTTCGAACGACCTCATCAAGCAATTTCATGATCGCCCCCGTCACAGGTTCTGGTTGAGGAAGCCGAGCATCTGGTCGGTGGTGGAGATCGCCTTGGCGTTGGTCTCATAAGCCCGCTGGGTCTCGATCATCGACACCAGTTCCTCGACCACGTTGACGTTGCTGCCTTCCAGCGCGCCCTGCACCAGCAGGCCGGCACCGTTCTCGCCGGGCGCACCCTGCTGGGCCGGGCCGCTGGCGCCGGTTTCCACGTACAGGTTGCCGCCCTTGGCCTGCAGGCCGGCGGGGTTGATGAAGTCCGACACCACCAGCGCGCCGATCTGCACGCCTTCGGCCTGGCCGGCGATCTGCACGGTGATGGTGCCGTCGCCGGCGATGGTCACGCTCTGCGCGCCTTCGGGAAGCTGCAGGCCCGGCTGCACCGGGTAGCCGGCGTTGGTGACCAGCTCGCCCTGCGAGTTGACCTGGAAACTGCCGTCGCGGGTGTAGGCCGGGCTGCCGTCGGGCATCAGCACCTCGAAAAAGCCGCGGCCGTTGATCGCCACGTCCAGCGCGTTGCCGGTCTGCGACAGGTTGCCCTGGGTGTGCTGCTTGTCGGTCGCGGCCACCCGCACGCCGGTGCCGGTGGACAGGCCGGTCGGCAGCTGGGTCTGCTCGGAGGACGCGCCGCCGGCCTGGCGCACGGTCTGGTACAGCAGGTCCTCGAAGCTGGCGCGGTCGCGCTTGAAGCCGGTGGTGTTGGTGTTGGCGAGGTTGTTGGAGATCACCGCCATGCGCGTCTGCTGCGCGTCTAGGCCGGTCTTGGCGATCCAGAGTGCCTGGGTCATGGGGAAATCCTCCGGGGAATCAGGGGTGGTGCGGCGGGGTCAGCCGAGCGGGTGGATGGAGAAATCAGCGCGCGGACAGCAGCGAGTTGCTGGCCTTGGCGTTGTCGTCACCGCTCTGCAAGACCCGTACCTGCATCTCGAACTGGCGCGACAGCTGGATCATCGACACCAGCATCGAGGTGCTGTCGACGTTGCTCTGCTCCAGCGCGCCGGAGGTCAGCACCTCGCCGGCGGCGGGCGGCAGCGGTTGGGCACCGGGCGGCAGGCGCATCAGGCCGTCTTCGCCACGCTCCAGATCGAGCGTGCGGGCCGCCGCGACCTGCAGCCGGCCGACCTCGGCCATGGTGTTGGCGGGCTGGCCCAGCGGCACCACCGAAATCGTGCCGTCGTTGCCGATCAGCAGCGACTCGTGCGGTGGGATCGCGATGGGTGCGCCGTTCTGGTCGAGCACGGACAGGCCGGAGGCGGTGGTCAGCAGACCGTTCTGGCTCAGTTTCAGGTTGCCGGCGCGGGTGTAGGCCACTTCGCCGCCGGGCGTCTGCACCGCCAGCCAGCGGTCCTGGTCCATCGCCACGTCCAGCACGTTGCCGGTGGCGTTGATCGCACCGGCGGTATCGCTGACGCCGAGCGTGCGGTAGGCCGCCGCCACGCGCGAGCCGTGGCCGTCGCCGTCCACCGGACGGGCGACGGTACCGGCCAGGGTGGCCTGGAAGCCGACGGTGTTGGCGTTGGCGAGATTGTGGGAGACCGCGCCCTGCGCCCGCAAAGTGGCGCTGGCCCCGGTCATCGCCACGTACATGGCCTTGTCGATCATCGCGCGAGCCTCCGGCTATCGGCCATCAGCGGATGTTGATCACGGTCTGGGTGATTTGGTCCTGGGTGGAGATCATCTGCGCGTTGGCCTGGAAGTTGCGCTGCGCGGTGATCATGTTGACCAACTGCTCGGTCAGGTCGACGTTGGACGCTTCCAGCGCGCCGCCCTGGACCATGCCCAGCCCCGACGAGCCGGCGGAGCCCAGGCGCGCATCGCCGGATTCGGCGGTCTCCGCCCAGGCGTTGTCGCCCAGCGACTGCAGGCC
>DATJBR010000195.1:0-5317 GCA_035515255.1 Lysobacter sp.
TGTTCGACCCGGCCGCCGACCGCAGCCTCGCCGGCCTCAATGCGGTGGCCAACCGGCTCAGTTCCACAAACCGCGAGCGCTTCGCCAGCGCGGTCGCGAACCTGTTTGTCGCGGCGATGCAGTCCACGCCGCAGCCCTACGACGAAGCCGCCGCCCGGCAGGCACTGAAAGCGTCCGGCGTGCGCGCCGCGCTGGTCAACGACGGTTTTGTCGCCGGCCTCAATGGCGACGACCACGACGCCCGCTGCCGTTCGCTGGGCTGGTTGATGGACGACCTGCGCGCCCAGCCATTGCCGCAGCGTGCCGCGGTCGCCCGCCTGCTGCTTGGCGAAGGCCTGGAGCAACTGGCGATCGGTCCAGCGGCCCCGGCCGAATCGCAAGCGCCGCGCCTGTAACCGGACGAAGGCACCAGGCCTGCCGGCAGGCGCGACCGGCATGGCGTTTTCCAGCCGACGACCCGGTCTGCTTCCGGCAATGGATCCGGCTGTTGGTTTTCCGCCCGGGAACGCCCTCATTCCAGTGATCGCCGGTGCACCATGACACGCGTCAGGGCGCGCCGGCTTGGTGACCGGCGTGCTCCATGACGGACCGCGCCCTATGGCTGACGCGGCGCCATTGCAAACAGCGCCGGCAACGCATCCAGATCGACATTGCCGCCCGACAGGATGATGCCGACGCGGCGGCCGGCGAAGCGCTCCGGATTCGCCAGTACGACTGCCAGAGGCACGGCCGCGGACGGCTCCACGACCAGCTTCATACGCTCCCACAGCAACCGCATGGCGGCGATCACCTGGGCATCATCGACCAGCAGGATGTCGCGCACGTGCTCGCGCACGATGGGGAACGTGAGTGTGCCCAACTCGGCGCGCAGGCCATCGCAGACCGTATCGGCGATCCGCCCGGTGACGCGCTCGCCAAGTCGCAGCGAGTCATGCGCGTCGCGCGCACCTACGGGTTCCGCGCCGAACACTTCGATTGCCGGATCGTTGCCGTGGGCGGCCAGTGCCGTTCCCGACAGCAGGCCGCCGCCGCTGATCGGCGCGATCAGCGCATCGATGCCGGGTGAATGACGCAGCAATTCCAGCGCCGCGGTGCCTTGCCCGGCGATCACCCGCGCATCGTTGAAAGGGTGTACCAGCACGCCGCCGGTCTCGTCCAGGACTGTCGCGGTGGTCTGGTCGCGGGAGGCCTGGGACGGCTCCGAAAACACGATCCGCGCGCCGTAGGCCTCCATCGCGGCGAGCTTGGCCCGCGACGCATTGCGCGGCACCACGACGGTGGCAGGGATGCCACGGATGCGGCAGGCCAGGGCGATCGCGGCACCGTGGTTGCCCGAACTCTGGGTCACCACGCCGCGCGCGGCCTCGGCATTGGTCAGCGAGAAGACCGCGTTGCAGGCACCGCGGAACTTGAATGCGCCGGTGCGCTGCAGGTTTTCGCATTTGAAATGCAGCTCGCAGCCGGCGATTGCATTGAGGGTTCGGGCGTGCAGCACCGGCGTGGCGTGCACATGTGGCGCAATGCGGGCGGCTGCGGTCAGGACCGTGTCGAAGTCAGGCGTATGGGAAGCATGTGTGGACATGATGTGCGGGCCGGCAGTCGTGATGCGGGCCAGCGTAGCCGATGGAAATCACCACCGCCGCGGCCGGATGCCGTCGGGAGTGGGGTTGCTGTGCAGGGGGAAGCCCCGGGCCGACATCCGTATCGGCCGCCTGCCGCGTTGGCGTGGGCTGGCCGATGCAGCGATGATGGATCGCGACCTCGATCGCGGGGTGCGGGTGCCGGTGCTGCGCCTCGGTTGTGCGTCAGTCGCGTGATGACAATAACGTCGGAGTTAAGCGCAAGTTCAACGCCACAGGCCGACGATGGCCCATCATCACGGGGGATTCCGACATGTTGCGCAAGCTCCTACTGCCAGTGTTCGCCATTGCCCTGCTGGGCGGCTGCATGACCGGTGGCTACAGCTACCGACAGGATCGCGGCGATTATTACTACGGCCAGCCGGGCGTCGACTACCGTTATTACGACCAGTACGGCGGCGGTTACTACGACCCGCGTTACCGCTATCCGGGCTATTACCCGGGCTATTACGGCAGCCGGTACGGTGGCTACGGTTACGGCGGATTCCCGTACGGCTACTACCGTCCGCCGGTGATCGTGGTGCGGCCGGGCCACGGCCACGGCAACCATCACAACAACCGCCCGCCGCGTCCGGATGGCGATCGTGGCAATGACCGCGCGCCATGGCGGGATTACGAGCGTCTGCAGCGCGAGCGCATCCAGCGTTCCACGCCGCCGCCTGCCGGCAATTCGACGTTGCGTGCGCCGGTTCCGGCGCAGGTGCGGCCGGCAGCACCGGCCAGTCGCCCGTCGGCACCGCGCAGCAACGATCGCGGTTCGCGGATGGACAACGCGATGCAACGTGCCCGGTCGTCGCGCCAGAAGGAGTGACCGGATGAGCGTGCACCTCAAGGCGGCCTTCGGGCCACGAGGGCCGCTATTGACAAACCACGTCGTATTGCGACGTAATCAGTTGCCGCTTCAATGCCGATGTCTGGCGAGGAATCTCGGATCCCCCCTGTTCCGCCCTCGTCCGGCATCGGCGCCTACACCGAAAGCCCCGCTACGCGGGGCTTTCGCATGTCTGGAGCAGCCGTCTGATCGGCCGGACGATGGCGCCGGGGTACCGCTGGCGAGTTCGGCCGGTCGCGCCAGGTCCGCGCAAACTGTGACATAAATCAAATTTCAGGCAAGAAAAAAGGGGTCGAATGTCCCCCGACATTCGACCCCTGGCGCTTCCTCAACAGGCACGTGGTCGGCCCTGTTCCAATCCCCGACCGGCGCTTGGCGCCTGCCCTGCTGAGTGCGAAGGGGTTATCGCAGGAAGCGTGCCAACACCGGCAGCCAGCGATTGGAATCGCCGCGGAATAATGAACGAGGCAGGCACCGGCAAGCCCTGCAGGACGCGGCAAGTGCTTGATCGGCGTAGAATTTACGGCCCGCAACGGCCCGCACTCCGGTCGTGCGTTGCCCTTCCGCAGCCAGAACCTGCCCATGCATCCCAACCCATGAATCCTCACAACTTCTACCAGTACGACGTGATCGTGGTCGGTGGCGGCCATGCCGGCACCGAGGCCGCGCTCGCATCGGCGCGCGCGGGTGCGCGCACCCTGCTGCTGACCCACAACGTCGAGACGGTCGGTGCGATGAGCTGCAACCCGGCGATCGGCGGGATCGGCAAGGGCCATCTGGTGCGGGAGATCGATGCGCTCGGCGGCATCATGGCGCACGCGGCCGATGCGGCCGGCATCCAGTGGCGCCGGCTCAACGCGAGCAAGGGACCGGCGGTGCGGGCGACGCGCTGCCAGGCCGATCGCGGCCTCTACCGCGCCTTCATCCGCCGTGCGGTGGAGAACCAGCCCAACCTGACCCTGTTCCAGGCCGGGGTCGACGACATCGATTTCGACAACGCCAAGGTCAGCGGCGTCACCACCCAGACCGGCCTGCGCTTCCATGCGCCGGCGGTGATCCTGACCGCGGGCACCTTCCTCGCCGGCAAGGTCCACGTCGGCCTGACCACCTACGCGGCCGGGCGCGCGGGCGATCCGCCGTCGGTCACCCTGGCGCAGCGGTTGCGGGAAGGGCCGTTCGTGGTGGACCGGCTCAAGACCGGCACCCCGCCGCGTATCGACGGGCGCAGCCTGGACTATTCGGTGATGGTCGAGCAGCCCGGTGACGACCCGCGCCCGGTGATGTCGTTCATGGGGTCGCGGGAGGACCACCCGCGCCAGCTGTCGTGCTGGATTGCCGAGACCTGCGAGCGCACCCACGAGATCATCCGCGGCGCGCTCGACCGCTCGCCGCTGTACACCGGCCAGATCGAAGGGATCGGCCCGCGTTACTGCCCGTCGATCGAGGACAAGGTGGTGCGCTTCGCCGAGAAGACCAGCCACCAGATCTTCGTCGAGCCCGAGGGTCTGGGCGTGGCCGAGATCTACCCCAACGGCATCTCCACTTCGCTGCCCTTCGATGTGCAACTGGAACTGGTGCGCTCGATCCGCGGTTTCGAGAACGCCCACATCACCCGCGCCGGTTACGCGATCGAGTACGACTACTTCGATCCGCGCGGGCTCAAAACCACGCTGGAGACCAAGGCGGTCGAGGG
This sequence comes from Lysobacter sp., assembly GCA_035515255.1. GTDB lineage: Bacteria > Pseudomonadota > Gammaproteobacteria > Xanthomonadales > Xanthomonadaceae > Novilysobacter. The sequence continues at coordinate 4,166 of DATJBR010000195.1, forward strand.
TTTGTTCTTCGCCGGCCAGATCAACGGCACCACCGGTTACGAGGAGGCCGCCGCGCAGGGGCTGCTGGCCGGGGTCAATGCCGCGCGCCAGGTGCGTGGGGAGGCGGGCTGGTGCCCGCGCCGCGACGAGGCCTACATCGGCGTGCTGGTCGATGACCTGATCACCCACGGCGCCACCGAGCCGTACCGCATGTTCACCAGCCGCGCCGAGTACCGCCTGCAGTTGCGCGAGGACAATGCCGACCTGCGGCTGACCGAGACCGGTCGCACGCTGGGTCTGGTCGGTGATGCGCGCTGGGCCCGGTTCGCCGCCAAGCGCGAAGCGATCGAGACGGAGAATGCGCGTCTGGGCGCGATCTGGGCCTCGCCCAACAATCCGCTGGGCCGGGAGATCGACGCCGGTCTGGGGATCGAGCTGAGCCGCGAGACCAGCGCGCGCGACCTGCTCAAGCGGCCGGAAGTGACCTATGCGCGTCTGGTCGCGGTGCCGTCGCTCGGCCCGCCGGTGGCCGATCCCGCGGTCGCCGAGCAGGTCGAGATCGGGGTGAAGTATTCCGGTTACCTGGACCGGCAGAACGAGGAAATCGCGCGCCAGCAGCGCCATGAAAACACCGGTATTCCGGACGGCTTCGATTTCACCCGGGTGCGTGGACTGTCGGTGGAGATCGGCGGCAAGCTCGAGCGCGTGCGGCCGCAGACCATCGGCCAGGCCCAGCGCATTCCCGGCATGACCCCGGCGGCGATCTCGTTGCTGCTGGTGCATCTGGTCGGCGCGCGGCGTCACCAGGTCGCCTGAGGAAATCGCTCGCGCTGGTCGTCGCGTCCATCGCTCCATCCGGGGGTTCATCCGCTGGCGGTGCCGCAACCTCGGGTGGGGCTGGACGGATCTTCGAGACCATTACCCATGCAGACTCGCGCAACACGGGTCGTGCAGCATGGCTCGGAGCTGATCCCCGGTTGACCCGTTTGCGACCGGCTGCCTAAACTGCGCCGGTTTGCCGGGGCCCCATTCCCCCGGCCATGACCACACCGTGGACACACCGAGTCGATCTAGAACATTTCCCGACACCATGGCCCGCAAGCGCGCGCGGCGGTGCGCGGAGCCTGCGACGACCCGGTAATCCGGTGTTGCCTGCCTCTGCGATCGCCCGA
>DATJBR010000196.1:0-8097 GCA_035515255.1 Lysobacter sp.
GCGAAGGCCGCTCGATCGGCCACAGGATCGGCAGCGGCGTGGCCCGCGTGGTGCGCTCGCTGACCGACATGGCGCGCGTGCAGCCCGGCGACGTGCTGGTCGCCGACATGACCGACCCCGATTGGGAGCCGGTGATGAAGCGTGCGGCGGCGATCGTGACCAACCGCGGCGGCCGCACCTGCCACGCGGCCATCATCGCCCGCGAGCTGGGCGTACCTGCCGTCGTCGGCACCGGCAATGCGCTGGATGCGATCAAGGACGGCCAGTCCGTCACCGTGAGCTGCGCGGAAGGCGACACCGGCTTCATCTACGACGGTGCCCTGCCCTTCGAGCGTCACGTCGCCGACCTGGACAAGATGCCGCCGGCACCGCTCAAGGTAATGATGAACGTCGGCAACCCCGACCGCGCGTTCGACTTCGCGATGCTGCCCAACGCCGGCGTCGGCCTGGCGCGACTGGAAATGATCATCGCCAGCCACATCGGCATCCACCCCAAGGCGTTGCTCGAATACGACCTGCAGGATGCGGAAACCAAGCAGAAGATCGACGACAAGATCGCCGGTTACGGCAACCCGGTCGATTTCTACGTCGACCGGTTGGCGGAAGGCATCGCGACGATCACCGCGTCGGTTGCCCCGAAGCCGGTGATCGTGCGCCTGTCGGACTTCAAGTCCAACGAATACGCGAACCTGGTCGGCGGCTCGCGTTACGAGCCGCACGAAGAAAACCCGATGATCGGTTTCCGTGGCGCGGCGCGTTACGTGGATCCGAGCTTCGCCGATGCATTCGCGCTGGAATGTCGCGCCGTGCTGAAGGTACGCGAACAGATGGGCCTGACCAATCTGTGGGTCATGATCCCGTTCGTGCGGACTCTGGACGAGGGCCGCAAGGTGGTTGAAGTGCTGCGTGCCAATGGTCTGGAGCAAGGCAAGGACGGGCTCAAGATCATCATGATGTGCGAGCTGCCATCGAATGCGCTTCTGGCCGAGGAGTTCCTGGAGATCTTCGACGGCTTCTCGATCGGCTCCAACGACCTGACCCAGTTGACCCTGGGCCTGGACCGGGATTCGGGCATCGTTGCGCACCTGTTCGACGAGCGCGATCCGGCGGTGAAGAAGTTGCTGTCGATGGCGATCCAGACCGCGAAGGCCAAGGGCAAGTACGTCGGCATCTGCGGCCAGGGGCCGAGCGATCATCCCGACCTGGCGCAGTGGCTGATGGAACAGGGGATCGAGTCGGTATCGCTGAACCCCGATACCGTGGTGGACACCTGGCTGCGTCTTGCCAAGGCCAAGGCCGGCTAGGTTCCAGCTCGTGCTGGCCGGATGCATCGGCCGGCAGGCTGTCGCAGATCCGGACGCCCCGCTTGTTGCGGGGCGTTTTCAATGGTGCGGCGTGAATCGCTACCCGAAGGCCTCTCCAGGCGGATCACACCGACCCGGGCGCGACGGTGATATAGCTCAACGTGATACGGGCTCGTTCAATCCGCCCAGCCGGCCCATGAAACCGCGGTAATACCGCAACTCGTTGATCGAATCGTGGACGTCGCTCAGTGCCGTGTGGCTGGACTGTTTGCGCAGCCCGGCGGACACCTCGGGCGCCCAGCGATGCGCCAGTTCCTTCAGCGTGCTGACGTCGAGGTTGCGGTAATGGAAGTAACTTTCCAGCCGCGGCATCAGGCGGTGCAGGAAGCGGCGGTCCTGGCAGATCGAATTGCCGCACATCGGCGAAGCGCCGGCTGGCACCCATTCGGCCAGGAAGGCCAGGGTCTGCTCCTCGGCCTGCGCCATCGACACGCCCTGCTCCAGCACCCGGTTCCACAGACCGGACTTGCCGTGCTGGTTGCGGTTCCAGTCGTCCATCGCCTCCAACCGCGACAGCGGGTGCGCGATCGCCAGTTCCGGGCCTTCGGCCAACACGTTGAGTTGCCTGTCCGTCACCACCGTCGCGATCTCCAGGATGGAGTCGTTGGCGGTGTCCAGACCGGTCATTTCCAGGTCGATCCAGATCAGGTTGTCAGTCGTCGGGGAGCCGTTCGAAGTCATGTGCTCGCGTCATCATGAAGTGGCGGGCATCATACCGTCAGCCTGTCACGGACACCTCCATGAGCCCCACCTTCATCGCCGACCCGCACCACTACGCCGTCATCTCGGCAATGATCACTCCGGCGTTCTTCCTCACCGCGACAGGCTCCCTGCTGATCTCCTCCAACAACCGGCTGGCACGGGTGGTGGATCGGATGCGCACGGAAATCACCAACCTGCGGGAAACCGTGCCCGGACCGGCACGCATCGAGCTGGAGACCCGCATCGGTTTCCATCGAAAGCGCTCCTATCTGGTGCTGGCCGCGCTGCGGATGCTGTATGGCGCCTTGAGCGCGTTCGTCGGTACGAGCATCGGTATCGCCGCGGATGCCTTTTTCGGCTACCAGTTGGGATTCCTGCCGACCGTGCTCGCGGTGCTGGGCGTCCTGCTGATGTTTGCGGCCTCGCTCTGCCTCGGTCAGGAGGCCAGGATCAGCCTGCGCATGCTCGATCGCGAGCTCAAGGCCGAACTGGACAAGGACATCCCGGTCCTGGGGGGTTGAGGCGGCCCTGCGGCACGCTCAGACGGGCTTGCCGCGCTTGCGCCGGAAGTAACTCGTCAGCCGCCCGCCTGCTTCTTCACCCAGCACCCCGCCAAGCACGTCCACCCGGTGGTTGTGGCGCGGGTCGGCGAGCAGGTTGAAGACGCTGCCCGCCGCGCCGGTCTTGGGATCGGTCGCGCCATAGACCACCCGCGCGACCCGCGCATGCACCATCGCCATGGCGCACATCGCGCACGGCTCGAGGGTCACATACAGGGTGCAGCCCAGCAGCCGATGGTTGGCCAACCGCAGGCCGGCCTGGCGCATCGCGACGATTTCGGCATGGGCCGTCGGATCGTGCTCGGTGATGTTGCGGTTCCAGCCTTCACCGAGCACCGCACCGTCGGCGGAGACCAGCACCGCTCCGACCGGGATCTCGTCGTCCTCGCGTTCGGCGCGATCGGCCAGCGCCAGCGCGTGGCGCATCCAGGTTTCGTCAGTCGTGGCTATCGGGTTGGAAGTCGACACACTTGTTTATCTGGCTTCTGTTACAGAATCCGCAGGAAATCCGCGCGGCTTGGCGGCCACTCTAATTCATCTTTTCATCGGACGGAGACACGCAGTTCCATTGGTCAATTCAACCAGCAGATCCCATATGGCCGGCGACAGCGTCCAGCGGTGCGGCAACACCACCGGACAGCTATGGCCGAAGCTGCGTCGCCATGTGCGCCTTCTGGCAGCAGGCAAACATCCTGCATCACCCGCATACTCGGTTGCGCCCGCTGCGCTTGGCTTCGTAGAGCAGCGCGTCGGCGCGGTTGATCAGTTTTTCGTGATGGGTCAGTCCCACACGCTCGGCTACGCCCATGCTGATGCTCATCGAGAATCCCGGTGCAAAGCCGGAGGTGTCGATGGCAGCCACCGCTTGACGCAGCCGTTCGCAATGCGCCAACACGTCCTCGTGTGCAAGGCCGGGAAACAGCAAGGCAAATTCCTCGCCGCCCCAGCGCGCAGCGGGCACGCGCTTGCCGGCATGTGCGCGGATCGTATCGGCGACGACACGCAGCGCGGCATCGCCGGCGATGTGCGAATACTCATCGTTGATGCGCTTGAAATGGTCAAGATCGGCAATGACCAGCGTCAGCGGTGTGCCTTCGCGCACGGCGCTGTCAAATTCCCGTGCAAGCGCTTCGTCGAAGGCACGCCGGTTCATCAGCCCGGTGAGTGCGTCCTCGCGCGCCTGCCGCCCGAACGCCTCGGCCTGGACGCGAAGGTCGTGGGTGCGCTCTTCCACCTGCATGCTGAGCTGGCGCTTGACCGCCTGTAACGCATGCACGCGCCAGCGATAGAACCCATACAGCGCCAGCAGGGCCAGCGCCGCCAGCCCTAGTCGGAAATCGCTGCGCTGCATCAACCGGGGCTGGACCTGCAACGCTATGCGCGCTTCCTCCGTGCTCCAGCCGCCGTTCGGATGTGCGGCGGAAACACGGAATATGTAATCACCGGGCTCCAGGTTGGTGTACTGCGCAAAACGCAGTGAGCCGCGCTCGACCCAATCCGGATCGAAGCCATCGAGCCGGTAGCGATAGCGGATCTTCCTGGGAATCAGATAGCTCAGGCCGGCGAAGTGCAGCTCCAGCTTGCGCGTGCCCGGCGGCAGGCGGAGTTCTGCTTGCAGCGGCGTGGGACGATCATCCACGCGCACTTCCTCGATCATCACGGGTGGCGGCGTGCGGGTAAGTTCGTGGATGTGCCCCGACTCGGTCATCGCCAATCCCCCGGCGGTGGCGAACCAGAGCTTTCCATCCGCGGCACGCCACGCCGCCGGCCCGGAATTGCCGTTGTTCTGCGCGCTCGCCAGCCCATCACCCTCGTCGAACCATTCCACTTCCATGTCCGATTGCCGGCCATCGGCCACAGCGTCCAGGTCGCGCCGCGTCACCCGCAACATGCCGCGGTTGGACGTAAGCCAGAAACCGCCTCCGCCGTCTTCCAGCACCTGGAAGATCTTCGCCACCGGCAATCCCTGCTTTACGCCGATCAGGCGCATGTCTCCGTCGCGGCGGCGGATCAATCCCTGGTTGGTCGCCAGCCAGAGCGTGCCGTCATCGGTTTCGTGCAGACCGAATACGTTATTGGCACCGAAATCGTGCAGCGAATAAGCGCGGACATCCTCGCCTTCGATCCGCGCCAACCCGTTGGAAGTGCCGACCCACAACGCGCCGTGTCGATCCTCGTGCAGCGCGATGATGAAGTCGTTGGGCATGCCCTGGGCCACGGTGTAGTGCCTCACGCCCTGCGCATCGACCCGGTTCAGTCCACGTGAGGTACCCACCCACAGCGTGCCGTCAGCAGTTTCCAGCAGGGTGCGCACCTGATTGCCGGTCAGGCCGCTGCGACTGTCGAGGTGGTGGCGCACGCGGCCATCCCACCGCACCACGCCGTGACTGTAGCTGCCGACCCAGACACCGCCTGCGCGCGCCCTGCCCAGACTGAGCAGGGAATCGCCGGGCAGGCCATCGCGGCTGCCGGCGGCACCGAAACGGCCATCGCGCAGCCAGCCCAAGCCATCACTGGTGGCAATCCAGAGCATGCCCGACGTATCGGCCAGCACACTGCGCACATAGGCATTGGGCAGCCCATCCTGCACGCCGAACGTGGCGAAAGGCGCATCGCGTAGACGCAGCAGGCCGCCATTTGTGCCAACCCACAGGCTGTTTTCACGGTCCTGCCAGAGTGCGGAAATCTGTTCATTGGGCAGGCCGTTGGCGGTGCCGATCCGCTCCAGCCCATACCTCGGGCTGTGGCGATACAGACCGGTGACCGTGCCCAGCCAGAGCGTCCCATCGGTTTCCACCCTCATGCGGGTCACATTGCTGGGCGGCATGTCCAACGTCAGCGGTGCAAAGCGCTCGCCGTCCTGCCGCCACACGCCCTGCTCCATGCCGACATGGATGCGTCCATCCGGCGCGGAGACCACGCTGAACGCCTGGCCGGGAGGCAATCCCTGAGCCGCACCCTGTGCCACGAAACGGCCGCCCGAATAACGCGCCAGTCCGCCCATCGTAGCGATCCAGATCGTGCCGTCTTCTGCTTGCAGCATCTTCAGCACGGAGTGGCTGGGCAGGCCGGCGTCAACACCGAAAGGTGTGATCACGCCGCTGCTGTCGATACGCAACACGCCGCGGCTGTGCGTGCCTACCCACAGTTCGCCATCGCGGCCTTCCACAAGATCGATGACCTGATCCTGCGGCATGGCCTCAGCCCCCGGCCAGACGCTCCAGCGTTCTGCGTGATAACGCACCACGCCGCCGCTCGCCGTTCCCAGCAGCAAGCCGCCGTCGCGCGCCAGACGCAGGACCAGCACGCCGCTGTCGCGCAGTTCCGGTACGGCATGCTGGTCGAAGAGGCGGAAATCGATCCCGTTGTAGCGCACCACCCCCTCCCAGGTGGCGAACCACAGATAGCCGTCCTGCGTCTGCGCGATGCCGTGGATCAGGTTGTGCGGGAGCCCTTCGCGGGTGGTCCAGATTTCCTTGAAATAGCCGTCGAGCGGCTTGGACGGCAAGCCCAGCGCCGGCCACGCGCACAGGCACAGCATGCCCAGCAGCAATGCACCGCGCACTCGCTGCCAGCATGCGGAAAGCCGCACCTGCCCAGGCAGATATCCCGAGCGAAAACCCGTATACGCCTTGTCGCCCTGATCGAGCCGGTTGCACGAAGCAGTGGCGTCATGCGGCATCGGGTTTCACCTGTTCAGCCATGAGAATCTGAAACGATAGCAAAGCCCGACCGACGGCCGGGCGCCAACGAGCACTGACTGTGGTGGATGCCGACCGATAGTCGACACTATCGTCATTGAATCCACCCAGCGCATACCTGCCTCAAAAAGCAACGCCCCTGAAGGGGCGTTGTGCATTTCCGGGTTCAAGCGCATTCCTGTGAGGTACTTGCGGCTCCCCGATCACTCCCACTCGATCGTCGCGGGCGGCTTCCCGCTTATGTCATAAACTACACGAGAAACACCACGCAACTCATTGATAATCCTGTTTGAAACCTTGCCGAGGAAGTCATAAGGCAGGTGTGCCCAATGCGCGGTCATGAAGTCGATGGTTTCCACCGCACGCAGTGCGATCACCCATTCGTAGGCACGTGCATCACCGACCACGCCGACCGACTTGACCGGCAGGAACACCGCGAAGGCCTGGCTGGTCTTGTCGTACAGGTCGGCCTTGCGTAGTTCCTCGATGAAGATGTGGTCGGCGCGGCCCAGCAGTTCCGCGTACTCGCGCTTGACCTCGCCCAGGATGCGGACGCCCAGTCCCGGGCCGGGGAACGGGTGGCGGTAGACCATGGATGCCGGCAGACCGAGCTCCACGCCCATTCGCCGCACCTCGTCCTTGAACAGTTCACGCAACGGCTCGACCAGGCCCAGCTTCATGTCCTCGGGCAGGCCACCGACGTTGTGGTGACTCTTGATCATGTGGGCCTTGCCGGTCTTGCTGCCGGCCGACTCGATCACGTCGGGATAGATCGTGCCCTGGGCGAGCCACTTGGCGTTGGCGAGCTTGCCGGCCTCGTCGTCGAAGATCTCGACGAACAGGTTACCGATGATCTTGCGCTTGGCTTCCGGATCGGTGACGCCTTCCAGCGCGCTGAAGTAGCGATCGGCCGCATCGACGCGGATGACCTTCACGCCCAGGTGCTCGGCGAAGGTCGCCATCACCTGGTCGCCCTCCTGCCAGCGCAACAGCCCGGTATCGACGAACACGCAGGTCAACTGGTCGCCGATCGCCTTGTGCAGCAACGCGGCGACTACCGAGGAGTCCACGCCGCCGGACAGGCCGAGGATCACCTCGTCGCTGCCCACCGTCGCGCGCACGCGGGCGATCTGGTCCTCGATGATATGCGCCGGCGTCCACAGGGTCTGGCAACCGCAGATGTCGGTGACGAAGCGCTTCAAAAGCGCCCCGCCCTGCTTGGTGTGGGTGACCTCGGGATGGAACTGCACGCCGTACCAGCGCCTGGCATCGTCCGCCATCGCTGCGACCGGAATGCGGTCGGTGCGCGCGGTCACGACAAAGCCCTCCGGCGCCTTCGATACGTGGTCGCCGTGGCTCATCCACACGTCCAGCCGCGGCGGCGAGCCGGGGTGGTCCTTCAGCCCTTCGAACAGGCGGTCGTGCGCGACCAGGGCGACTTCCGCGTGGCCGAACTCGCGCTGGTCCGCCGCTTCGGTCTCGCCCCCGAGCTGCTTGGCCATGGTCTGCATGCCGTAACAGATACCCAGGATCGGCAGACCCGCGTCGAACACGGCCTGCGGTGCACGCGGGGAGTCCTCGGCGACGGTCGACTCCGGCCCGCCCGACAGGATGATGCCCTTCGCCCCGAAGCCGGCAATCTCGGCCGGGTCGTGGTCCCAGGCCCAGATCTCGCAGTAGACGCCGAACTCGCGGATGCGTCGCGCGATCAGCTGCGTGTACTGCGCGCCGAAGTCGAGGATGAGGATCTTGTCGCCGTGGATGTCGGTC
>DATJBR010000197.1:0-2851 GCA_035515255.1 Lysobacter sp.
CCGAACTGGGCCGTACCGGCGCGGCGCGCGACATGCTGCATTTCGAGATCCGCTACAACGGCAAGCCGGTGGATCCGCTGCAGTACCTGCCACGGAAGTAGCGGCTGCCGGGCCGGCAGTCCGTTCCGACACTGGGCGCGCGTGGCGTGCTGGTTGTCCGATGGGGGCTTCCTTCGGCCGTCCAACTGGACTCCCTCCGGTCGTAGGAGCGACGTGAGTCGCGATCTCGTAGCCCGTTCGGCTGCGCCGGGCCGTCGCGACATCCGTGATCCCACTGCCCCGGACGTGATGTAGAGGTGGCGGCTGAAGCCGTTCCTACATTACCCCGGTCACTGCCGTCCGCACCTGTAGGAGCGGCTTCAGCCGCGACCGACGTCACGCCCGGGTCGCAGTGGGGGTCACGGATGTCCTGACGGCCGACGCAGTCGAACGGCCTGTGAGGTCGCGACTCATGTCGCTCTACGACCGGAGGAAGTCCTCGCCGGACAACGGAACGGACTGCCGGCCCGGCAGCCGCTACTTCCGTGGCAGGTACTGCAGCGGATCCACCGGCTTGCCGTTGTAGCGGATCTCGAAATGCAGCATGTCGCGCGCCGCGCCGGTACGGCCCAGTTCGGCGATCTGCTGGCCGGCTTTCACCACCGCCCCCTCGTTGACCATCCGGTTGCGGTTGTGGCCGTAGGCGGACAGCCACTGCTCGTTGTGCTTGATGATGACCAGCTCGCCATAGCCGACCAGTCCGGAGCCCGAATACACCACGACCCCGTCACCCGCGGCGCGCACCGGGGCACCGGCGGTACCGGCGATATCGACGCCCTGCTTGGTCGGCTCACCGGCCACGAAGCGGCTCAGCAATGCGCCGTCCACCGGCCAGCGCCATGCCACGCCGCTGCTCAACGGCGCAGCGCTCGGCGCAGTCGCCGCGGGAGAGGTCGTCGGCTTGCTCGTGCCGGCTGCCTTGGGCGGAGCAGTTGCCACCGGCCGGGTCGCGGCGGCACCTGATTTCGGATACAGCACCAGGCGCTGCCCGGGATAGATCGTGTAAGGCGCGGGAATCCCGTTCCATGCGGCCAGGTCGCGCATCGCGATGTCGTTTTCCGTGGCGATCCGGTACAGCGTATCGCCGCGCTGGACCACCGCGCTGGCCCCGTACTTCGGCGTCGATACCGGCCCGCTTTCGCGGGTTACCGTGCTCGAACACGCCGCCACGACAAGCATCGCGGCAATGGAAAGGAGGATGCGGGAGATATTTTTGCTCATGCGTCGTGCTTTGCCTTCCAGGTCGACCAGGAGTCGCGGCGTCTGCGGCGTCGGGATCGGCGAACCGGTCAACCGACGAACCGCTGGAACAGTTCGTGTGCGGCGAAACCACCGCCGCCGATGAGAATACCGAAGTAGATGATCGTCGCGATGTTGGCCAGGTGGCCGAGCACCATCGCTCCGCCGTCGCGCTGCAGCAGGCCCAGTGCATAGAACAGCAACGCCAGACCCGGCAGGGTGTTGCTGAACGGTATGAACCCGAACGGCATCATCAGCAGCAACGCGGCGAGGATGAACGCGAGGTTGTTGAACAGGTCGGGAAAGCGCCCCTCTGCAAAACCACGCAGGCGATGGGGACGGCTGATCCTTTCCAGACGCCGCACCCATATCAGGCCACGGGTCAGGCCGGGCCGCAGCTTGGCGGCGGGCAGCGCCCTGTCGCGGAGCTTGCCCGGCAGCCACAACGGCCGGCCGATCAGGCGGCTGACACCGATCAGCAGGATCACCGCGCCGAACACCGTGCTGACTCCGGGGATCGATACCGGGATCAGGAACACCAGTGTGAGCAGCGTCGTCAGCAGCAGCAGCCCCTCGTCACCAAACACGTCGAGCAGTTCGCCCAGGCTGAGCCTGTCCGGTGGAAGATGCTCGATGATGGCGGCCAGTTGTTCGCCCAGCGATGCGTCCGTGTCGAGCGACGGGCGCGGCGTACCGATGTCCGGATTGACGTTCGATCCATTCATCGGGTCCGGGTCCCGGAATGGTTCATCGGCCGGTTCAATCGATCATCCCCGACAGCAACGGGACAAATACCACCGGACCGAGCGTCTGCTGGGTGATCCTGCCATCGGCGTCCTTGTACAGCCTGAGCAGGGATTGCGATGAGGCCGGGCCGACCGGCGCGACCAGAATGCCGCCGGGCGCCAGCTGTTCGGTCAATGCATCGACCAGCGCCGGGGCAGCGGCGGTGACCAGGATCGCATCGAACGGACCGTTCTCGGCCCAGCCGATGCGCCCGTCGTCGTGCTTGCTGCGGATATTCATGCCCAGTTGGCGGAACCGCTTGCGCGCGGTACGCAGCAACTCGCCGATGCGCTCGACCGTATGCACTTCCAACCCCAGCGCCGCGAGGATGGCGGCCTGATAGCCCGACCCCGTGCCGATCTCCAGCACCTTGGTGGGCTCGACCTGCATCAGCGCCTCGGTCATCTTCGCCACTACCCAGGGCTGGGAGATGGTCTGCCCGTGACCGATCGGCAGCGCGGTGTCCTCGTAGGCTCGGGTCGCCAGCGCCTCATCGACGAACAGGTGGCGCGGCACGGTGCGGATCGCGTTGAGCACGCGCTCATCGCTGATGCCATTGCCGCGCAGACGCTCGACCAGCCGGTCGCGCACGCGCTGGGAGGTCATGCCCGAACCCAGTGCCTCGGGCTGCAGGCGCATCCGCAGACTCATTGCGTCCTCCCCGGCATGGCCGGCGCCAGCGAGGCGCCCAGGCCGTCCACCCAGGTCGCAACCTGTTCCAGGGCCTGGTAACGGGTGAGGTCGACCTTGATCGGCGTGATCGAAATATGGCCGGTACGCACCGAAT
>DATJBR010000198.1:0-2084 GCA_035515255.1 Lysobacter sp.
GCGGTTTCCTTGGCGTAGTCGGCGTCCATGATCCGGCTGCGCGAGGCGGACAGGTTCTCCGAGTTGGTCTGCAGGTTGTTGACCACCGAGGAGAAGCGGTTCTGGATCGCACCCAGGTCGGCGCGCGAGGAGTTGACCGAGTCGAGCGCCGCGTCCATCGCCAGCATCATGCGGTCGGCAGCGTCGGCGGTCAGGACGGTTTCGGCAGCGAAGCCGGTTGCGGCGGCGCCGGGAACGGTCGTTGCCGTGCCCGTGGTGGCGCCTGCGGTAACACCGCTGACGTTGGTCAGGTTGGCGAGGGTCAGGGTCTGGTCGGTCGAGGTGATCGCGCCCGCGGCGTCCATGGTGACGTTGCCGAGCTCAGTTGGGTTGGCTGTCTTGGCTGCATTGAATGCGGTAACCAACGCGGCAGTAGCAGCGGCAGCATCGGCTGCGCCGGCTGCGGTGGAGACCGTGACACCGTTGATGTCCATCGACATGCCGGTGGCGAATGCAGTTGCGGTAGCGGCATTGGTGGTCTGGGCATACGTGGTCGTGCCAGGAGCATTCCAGCTGCCCATGGTGGCGATGTTGGCATTGGCCATGCCGCTGACGGTGATGGTCTGACCCTGGTCGGCACCGACCTGGAACACGGCGTCACCGAAGTTGCCATCCAGCAGCTTGGTGCCGTTGAAATTGGTCTGCTCGGCGACGCGCTGGATCTCGGCCTTCAGCTGGGTCACTTCGGCGTCGAGCGCCTTGCGGTCGGAGTCGGAGTTGGTGGCGTTGCGCGACTGCACGGCCAGCTCACGGATGCGCTGCAGGTTGTTGCCGATCTCGCCGAGCGCGCCTTCGGCGGTCTGCGCCAGCGAGATGCCGTCGTTGGCGTTGCGGGCGGCCTGGTCCATGCCGCGGATCTGGGTGGTGAAGCGCTCGGAGATGGCGAGGCCGGCGGCGTCGTCCTTGGCGCTGTTGATGCGCAGGCCCGAGGACAGGCGCTGGATCGTGGTGCCGAGGTCGGCGCTGTTGCTGGACAGGTTGCGCTGCGCGTTCAGCGACATCACGTTGGTATTGATGACAGACATTGTGTTGGTCTCCTGAAAGGGATGCCGGCGGTGCGCCGGTTAGCTCGCAGGGGCGTCCCGTTTAGGTCCTGTCCGCTGCTGGTAAAGGTAACGGCGCTGGTCGGGAAAGCTTTAGCGCGAATCGCAAAAATCAGCCCAGTTTGTTGAACAGCGACAGTCCCTGGATGCGCAGGGTCACCTGCTGTGCGGCTTCCAGCGCGGTGAGCTGCATGCTGAACTGGGTCGCGGCCTCGGCGTAGTTGACATCGCGCAGGCCCGACAGCGTGGTCTCCAGCGAGAGGCCGGTGGCGATGCGGCTTTCCGTGGCGGCGTCCAGCGCGGACAGGCGGTTGCCGGTGCTCGCGCGCGCGGCGACCAGATGCTCCTGGGCGACGGTCAGGTCGCCCAGTCCGGTATTGAGCGCGTTGGTGCGGCGGGCGGCGTCGGCAGGTGAATCGCCGGGCGCGTCGAGTACATCGGCAAGTGATTTGAGGGTGGAAAAGATGTCGGCCTCGGGGGCGCGCTGCACGCTGAAACTGTCGCCGGGCGCGGGGCTGCCATCGAGCTTCAACTGCACACCGCCGGCGCTGATGGTCTGGCCTTTCTCCCAAGTGCCAGTGGTGATTTCAGCGCCGCTGCCGTCGAGCACGCGGTAGCTGTCGGCGGCGGTGAATTCCACCGTGATGCCGCCGCCGTCCCATGCTGCGTGGTTGGTGATGCTGGCCGATTGCAGCACGCCGGTGCCGGTGTTGGCAGTGCCGGCGCTGCCGCGCACGATGCCGTCGCCGGTCGGCATGCGCATGAACAACGCACTGCCGGGATCGGCGTCGGCCAAGCCCAGGCCGGGCGCGACGACGACGCTGTTCTGGCCGTCGTTGCCGGAGTACACAACGGTGCCGGCGTTGTCGGCGAACGGCACCACGCCGTCGCGGGTGCCCGCGAACAGGGCGCGGCCGGAGCCGTCGTTGGTGTTGCCGATGGAGATCATTTCCGCGCGCAGATGGCGCAGCTCGGTCGCAATGGTCTTGCGGTCCTCGGCCG
>DATJBR010000199.1:0-3816 GCA_035515255.1 Lysobacter sp.
CACCGGAGGCCGGCTGCAGTTCATCGAGAAACCCCACGTCGACCCGATGGCGGTGATCCGGATGATCCAGGGCCAGCCGCAGCTGTACCGCATGGACGGGCCGGACAAGCTGCGGTTGAGCCTGGAACTGCCCGACGCCGCGGCCCGTGTTGCCGCTGCGCACGCCCTGTTGATCGCGCTGCGGCCGTGATCGAGCCAGGGACCCGGTGATGAGCGTTCCTGGATTCGAAAGCCGCCGGCCGTTCCACCGGATCGCACTGATTGCGATCGCCCTGCCGCTATTGCTCGCCGCCTGCACGAGTCGGCTGGCGGGCGGCGATGGCGTCCGGTTCGTGGTCGTACGGCATGCCGAAAAAGTCGACGACGGCAGTCGCGATCCGGCACTGAGCCAAACCGGTCGCGACCGCGCAGCCGCCTTGGTGCGACGACTGGCCGATACGCCGGTGGTCGCGGTGTATGCCAGCGGATTCCACCGCACCCGGGACACCGCCGCGCCAACCGCACAGGATCACGGTGTCGCCATCACCACCTACGACGCCAACGAGCCGGCCGCCACCTTCGCTGCCCGCCTGCGGCGCGCGCACCGGTCCGGCTCCGTGCTCGTGGTGGGCCACAGCAACACCGCTCCCGACATTGCCGCGGCCCTGTGTGGATGCGACGTCCCGGCCATGGACGAGGATGAATACACCCGCCTGATGACCATTCACGTCGGCCGCAACGGCGGCATCACCCTGCTGAGCACGACGACACCCTGAGGCCGCAACGGGTACGCTCGGACACCCGTCCGGATGACCCGAGGCCCCATGCAACGGTGCCGCACCACCCGCCATCACCTGATCACGGGCGCGCTTGGCGCCTGTACGGCAATCATCGCGTTGGCCGGCTGCGCGACCGCAGGCGATCGCCTGCTCGAACCCGACCGGATGCTTGCCCTCACGCCCGGCGAGCGCGTCGGCCTGCCTGACGGCGCAACCTTGCGCTATGTCGGAGTCCGCACCGATTCGCGCTGCCCACCCGTCGTCCAGTGCGTGTGGGCGGGCGAGGCCGAAGTCGCTTTCGAATTCACGCCTCCCGGCGACAGACGTCCGGTTGAGGTCGTCCTGCACACCCCGAAACAGTCCATCGCACCGATGGGCGACTGGCACCTCCAACTGGTCTCGCTCACTTTCGGTGCCGCGCCCCCGGCGACCATCCGCATCCATCACAGGAGCACCCCATGACCATCATCATCGCGCCCCGCCTGCACGACATCGGCGGTCTCGAGGTCCGTCGCGCCGTGCCCACCCTGCAGGCGCGCAGTGTCGGACCGTTCGTGTTCGTCGATCACATCGGCCCGGCGGTATTCGAACCGGGCCGCGGGCTGGACGTACGCCCGCACCCGCATATCGGCCTGGCCACGGTGACATTCCTGTGGGACGGCGTGCTGCGGCATCGCGACACCCTGGGCAGCGTGCAGGACATCACGCCCGGCGACGTCAACTGGATGACCGCCGGACGCGGCATAGCCCATTCCGAACGCACCCCGCCGGAATTGCGCGCTGGCGAAAACCCGCTGTACGGCATGCAGACCTGGGTCGCGTTGCCGACGGCGCACGAGGAAACCGCGCCCGAATTCCACCACCATGCCGCATCGGCGATCCCCCATCGACGCCACGCCGGTGCCTGGCTGCGGGTGATCGCCGGCCGCGCGTTCGGCGAGGAATCCCCGGTGCGGATTTTCAGCGACACCTTGAATGTCGCGATCGATCTGGATCCCGACGCCGAGCTCCTGCTCGACGACAGCCATCCCGAACGCGCGCTGTACCTGCTGGAAGGCGAGGCGCAACTGGACGGCACGGATCTGCCGGCGAAACACCTGATTGTGCTCGACCCCGGCACCCGGCCGCGGCTGCGCGCGAAAACGGCAGTGAAGGCCATGCTGTTCGGCGGCGAACCGCTGGATGGGCGGCGTCACCTGTGGTGGAACTTCGTGTCCTCCTCCAGGGAGCGCATCGAGCAGGCCAAGCAGGACTGGACCGAAGGCCGCTTCGGCACGATCGCCGAGGAGCATGAGTTCATCCCGCTGCCGGATCGCTGATCCGGTCGTCCGGCGGACCCCACCCGCGCCGGATCGACCACACCAGGCCGGAACAATTGTCAACACCCCGGCAGTGCTTTAAGGTCGGAAACGCAGCCTATCGGGAACGGCTGCCGTTTCACATGCGGAACATGGTCACAAATCATGGCCGCAGATTGGCCGCAAACCAGGGGGTTATTCATGAAAAAGTCGGCGCTTTGCCTGCCATTTCTGTTGTTGTTCGTCACCGGCGCCCAGGCCCAGGATGCGGATGTGTGCCCGCAACTGACGACCAGCACCGGCCTGAGCTGGGAGTACCGTGGCGGCAACGGATCGGACTTCTGTCGTGCATTGCGTGAAGACGGTTCCGAGGCGTTCGGGATGTACATCAGCAAGGAACCGACCTTCACGCCCAAGCGCGGCAACCGCGAAGAAATGGATACGATCGACGGGCAGGAGATCCAGTGGTACCGCGCCGAGCTGGCCGGCCAACCGGGCATCGAGGCACGCGAGACCCTGATCAAGCTCGACGACGGCCGCACCGCCCACGTCTGGCTGCAGGCCGCTTCCGGCGAGCAACTCCAGAACGCCTTCCAGATGACCCGCGGTCTGGATTTCTCGCCACCGCGGGCGAATGCCACGATTGCCGCAGGGCAGTAAAAAGACGGAGCGATCCTCCTCCGCCATAGACAAAAAGGCCGCATCCAGTGCGGCCTTTTCGTATCAGTCAGCCGACACCTCGCGGGCTAGAACTTGCCTTCCTGCAGGTCCACGAACGCCTGCATCAGTTCCTGCCGCGTGTTCATGACAAACGGCCCATGGCGCGCGACCGGTTCGCGCAACGGGCGTCCGGCCACCAGGATCAGCCGGGCGCCCCCGTCGCCCGCAACCGCCTTGAACACCTCGCCACCCGCCAGCACGCCCAACTGCTGCGCTCCCAGCGGGCAGGCATCCGCCCCCTCGCCGACCGTGGCCGCGCCCTCGAAGGCGTACGCAAATGCGTTGTGGCCTTCGGGCAGCGGATATTCCCACTTCGCACCCGGTGCCAAAGCGATGTCGAGGTACACCGGATCGGTCGCCGGCTGCACGATCGGACCGGCGGTATCACCCACCCGGCCTGCGATGACCTTCACCTCGACACCCGCGACCGGCTGCACCTGCGGAATCCGGTCCGGCGCGAACTCCTGGTAACGCGGATCGACCATCTTGTCGCGCGCCGGCAGGTTCACCCAGAGCTGGAAGCCACGCATCCGGCTCGCCTCCTGCTCCGGCATTTCCGAATGCACGAGCCCACGGCCGGCCGTCATCCACTGCACGCTGCCGGGCACCAGCACGCCCTCGTTGCCATGGTTGTCCTTGTGCCGCATGCGGCCGTCGAGCATGTAGGTCACCGTCTCGAAACCGCGATGCGGGTGATCGGGAAACCCGGCGAGGTAATCCTCCGGCCGGTCGGTGCCAAACTCGTCGAGCAGCAGGAACGGATCGAGGTCAGGCAATGCTCCGGCACCGATCACCCGGGTCAGGCGCACACCCGCGCCATCGGAAGTGGGCATCCCGCGAACGGTCTGGCCGATATGGGCATAGCGTTGAGTCGTCATGGACGTTCCCGAAGGTTGTGGAGATGCAACGGAAGATGGCGATTGCCCGCATGGAAACCAGCATGGCGACAGCCACCCTTCGTTCCAGAATTGTCGCCAATCCGGGGTTCGCGCTTCGTCAACGCCGGTTCCTGCTGCTGGTGAAATGACACGGCACGAGAT
>DATJBR010000200.1:0-5513 GCA_035515255.1 Lysobacter sp.
GTCGCGGTTGACATCCGCCGTGGATCGCCAAGCTTTGGCCGATGGACGGCGACAGTGTTGAGCGCGCAGAACAAGCGTCAACTGTGGATCCCGGAGGGTTTTGCACACGGCTTCGTGACCCTGAGCGAGCGCGCCGTATTCACCTACCTGTGCACCGCGACCTACGACGCCCAGGCGGATGCGAGCGTGCGCTGGGACGATCCGCGGCTGGCGATCGACTGGCCGGTCAGCGCGCCGGTGCTGTCGGCCAAGGACGCCCAGGCACCCTTGTTGGACGAGATCGCTGATGACCGGTTGCCGGTTTTCCAGGGCTGAGTCCGTTCCATGAAGATCCTGCTGATCGGTGGCAATGGCCAGGTGGGCCACGAACTGCAGCGCAGCCTGGAGCCTCTGGGTGAGCTGGTCGTCACCACCCGCAATGGCGAGTTGCCCGACGGCGGTGCGTGCGAGGCACTGGATCTGGCCGATCTTGAGCAGATCGATCCTCTGGTGCGGCGTATCGCACCGGATGTCGTCGTCAATGCGGCCGCCTACACAGCCGTGGATCGCGCCGAGGACGAGCCCGCGTTGGCGTACCGGATCAATGCCGAAGCGCCCGGCCTGATTGCCCAGGCCTGCCGGGCCGACGGTGCCGAGTTGATCCATTACTCGACCGATTACGTGTTCGACGGCAGCGGCGGGCGGCCGTATCGCGATGACGATGGCACCTCGCCTCTGGGGGTTTACGGCGCCAGCAAGCTGGCCGGCGAACAGGCCATCGCGGCCAGCGGCGTGCGCCATCTGATCCTGCGCACCGCGTGGGTGTATGGGCTGTACGGCGGCAATTTCCTGCGCACGATGCTGCGCCTGGGCGCGGAGCGTGACGAGTTGCGTGTGGTGGCCGACCAGATCGGATCGCCGACCCCGGCGTGGCTGATCGCCGATGTCACCGCAGCCGTGTTGAAGCGCGGCATTGTCGAGCCGGGCGTGCGTCATCTGGTGAGCGCCGGCCAGACCAGTTGGCACGGTTTCGCGCAGGCGATCTTCGCCGACGCCCGGGCTACCGGCCTGATCGACAAGGAGCCGCGCGTGCTGCCGATCACCACCGCCGAACTTCCTACCCGTGCGCGACGTCCCGCCTATTCGGTGCTGGATGCCAGGCGTCTGGCCGGCGACTACAGCCTGGATATTCCAGGCTGGCGGCAGGCGCTGGCGACCACGTTGTCACCGGCCCGCTGAGTTCCACTACGTCCCGCTCCAGCCCCATCGTTTCGCGGTTGGTGGGCTGGGCCCGACACGATGCAGTACGCTCCGACCGGGGTCGGGCACGCCGGGGGCTGCCATTTTGTCCGTCGTTCGCGCGCGCCATCGGTTGCCCTGGTCGTCGGGGAAGGGCGACGCGCGCCTCGGCAGCCAACACCCAGAGGTCCGGCCTGTCAGTGCGACTGCCTTCGCTTCCCTGCGTATCCCTCCAGACTAACGACAGGAGACCGCCTTGAAATCCATTGCCTATGCCGCACTGCTGGCCGCGATGCTTTCTCCGGTAGCGCGCAGCGTCGAGTCCCCGTCGGCAAACACATCGGTTGTCGCCGTACGCAAGGCCGTCGATGTGGATCTCTATGTCCGCGCCGATCTGTTCGAGTCGATCAAAATCTCGCCAAAGGGCGATTATTTCGCCGCGACGGTGCCGCTGGACAACGGCCGCCGTACCGGGCTGGTGATCATGCGCCGTGCGGACAAGGCGGTCACCGGTACGTTCTCGCTGGGCAGGAACACCCATATCGCCGACTTCCACTGGGTGAACGATGAGCGCGTGCTGATCAGCACCTCCGAAAAATTCGGCGCGCTGGAGAAGCCACAGCTGACCGGCGAGCTGTATGCCATCAACGCCGACGGCAGCAAAGCGCAGTTTCTGGTGGGCCAACGGATGATGGGTGAGGGCGCCGGCACCCGGATCCAGCCGCGCAAGGTGGAACAGATTGCGGCCTTCCTGGTCGATCCGCTGTTGGGCGATGACAAGCGGGTGATCGTTTCGATCATGCCGTTCGGCGCCGACCCCTACACCCGCGCGGAGCTGATGGACGTCTACACCGGTCGCCGAGTGCAGGTTGCGCGCGCGCCGGTGCGCAACGCTGGCTTCATTGCCGACAACCAGGGCGTAGTGCGGTTCGCGTCAGGATCCGGAACCGAAAACCGGCAGCGCCTGTATTACCGCGAAGGCAACGGTGTCGAATGGCAACTGATCAACGATGAGAACATCACCGACCTGACGCGACTGCCGATAGGCTTCTCCGCCGACGACAAGACGGCTTACCTCAGCAGCACACGCGCCGACGGTCCCGACGAAATCCTGGCGTTCGATATTGCCACCATGCAGACGCGGCAAGTGCTGCGCGATGACAACGTGGATCCTGCGATCGTCCTGCACGGAGTAGGCGGCCTGATGCCCGTGGGCGTGATGCTGCATGACGGCAAGCCGCGCACTGCGTTCTTCGACGAGCAATCCGGGGATGCCCGCCTCTACCGCAGCCTTGAAGTCGCGTTCGAAGGCGAGGCGGTTCGAATTACCTCGCAAAGTGCCGACGGCAAGGTGGCTCTGGTTAAGACCTGGAGTGACCGCAGCCCGGGGGACTACTTTCTGTTCAACCGTGAAACCAAGAAGGCCGACCACCTGCTGAGCCAGCGTGAATGGTTCGACCCGGGGCAGATGGCCGAGCGTCGTCCGATTCAGTTGAAGGCACGCGACGGGCTGGACCTGCACGGTTACCTGACCCTGCCCAATGGACTGTCCGAAAAAAACCTGCCGATGGTGGTGTATCCCCATGGTGGGCCGTTCGGCGTCCAGGACACGTGGGAGTTCGATGGTCAGGCGCAGATGATGGCCGAAGCCGGTTATGCCGTCCTGCAACTCAACTTCCGCGGCTCCAGCGGTTACGGCAAGGCGTTCACCAGAGCCGGCGGCCGTGAATGGGGCAAGGCGATGCAGGATGACGTGACCGACGCAACGCGTTGGGCGATCCAGCAGGGCATCGCTGATGCCGGACGCATCTGCATCTATGGCGGAAGCTACGGCGCGTATGCCGCATTGATGGGCGTGGCCAAGGAGCCGGACCTCTATCGCTGCGCCGTCGGTTATGTGGGCGTCTACGACCTGCCGACGATGCATTCCCAGGGAGATATCCAGCGACGCGGTTCCGGAGAGACCTACCTGCGCGAGCGGATCGGTGAGCGTGCGGAGCTGGCGGCGGTATCGCCGACCAACATGGCCGATCGCATCAAGGTGCCGGTGTTCCTCGTTGCCGGTGGCGAGGACGAGCGTGCGCCCATCGTCCACAGCAAGATGATGGAGCGCGCGTTGCGCAACGCCGGCGTGCCGGTGGAAACCCTGTACTACGACAATGAAGGCCACGGTTTCTATCTGGAAGCCAGCCGCCGCGAGTACTACACCCGTCTGCTCGCGTTCCTGGCCCGTCATCTCGGCGGTGCCGAGGCAGCCACCACGGCCAACTGATTCCGGCCGGCGGGCATCGCAGTCCCAACACGACAACGGCACCGTCAGGGTGCCGTTGTCGCATGCGCCACGGTCACCGCATCATTTCACGCCATGCATCCAGCGGCGGGCGATCGGGGTCAGCAGCAGGAACACGACGCCGGAGCCGATACCGATCCACAGCATGATCTCGAACAGGTGGGCGTACTTGCCGGCCGCCACCGCCATGTCGATCGCCTCGCCTTCCACGATGTCAAGCGAGGCCAGCTTGCCGAACTGTGCGGCGATGACCTCCGAGTACGCGGTGCCCAGCCAGAACGCGCCCATCATGAGGCCGACCACGCGCGCGACCGAGAGCTGGGTCACTGCCGACAGGCCGATCGGCGACAGGCACATCTCGCCGATCTCCAGCACGAAGTACGCCAGCACCAGCCACCACACGCTGGCCATTACGCCCGTGACGCCGATCTGCTGCGCGGCCATCAGCAGCGGGATGAACGACAGCCCGGCGAACACCAGGCCGATGCCCATCTTGGCCGGCTTGCTGGGGTTGAGCCCGCGTTTGTCCAGCCACGGCCACAGCCACGAGAACACCGGTGCGAGCACGACGATGAAGAACGCGCCCAGGAAGGTCAGCGAGCCTGCCGTCTGCGGCACCAGCACGACATCATGGGCAATCGCGACTGCCAATCCGACCGCCATCAGTCCGACCAGCGATTTCGCCAATCCATTGTGGCCACGGTCGCTGACCATCAGCGCTGCGATCATCAACGGCGGGCTCACCGCCAGCGAGTACACCGCCCACGGCAACGCCGCGGTGTAGTCACCCAGCGAGAGGGAGAACAGGTCCTTGGTCAGCAGGCGGTCGGTGAAGGTCAGCCACGAGCCGTAGGTCTGCTCGTACAGGGCGAAGAAGATCAGCACGCCGAAGATCAGGAACACCAGGGTCAGCATCTGCTGGCGCTCGACCTTGCTGCAATGCTTCCACAGGAACCAGACGAACCACGCCGCCAGTGCGATGGCGATGACATGCATCGCGCCATGCACCGTCCAGGTGCGCTGGATCAACTGCCACACCACGGCCACGCCTGCGAAGCTGCCCAGGTAGATCCACCATTCGCGCGACACGCCGGCGACGCGCTCGGCCAGCTTGCCTGGGTCGTTGGGCTCGGCATGTCCGTGCAGGTATTTCTGCCCCCACAGGAACATCACCAGTCCGGCGACCATGCCGAGGCCGGCCGCGCCGAAGCCGTATTTCCAGCCGTAGGTCTCGCCCAGGAAGGCGCAGATCAGCGAGGCGAACAGTGCACCGACGTTGATGCCGGCATAGAACAGGGTGAAGCCGGAATCGCGGCGCGGGTCGTTGTCCGGGTACAGCCGGCCGACGATGGTGGAGATGTTGGGCTTCAAAAAACCCACGCCCATGATGATCAGCGCCAGCGACAGGTAGAACACCTGCAGCGCACCCTCGTCGCGCACCACCATGCCATCGACCAGGCGGGCGGCCTCACCCTCGTAGGCCATGCCGGTATGGCCCAGCACCAACAACACGGCACCCAGCACCACCGCCTTGCGCATGCCCAGGTAGCGGTCCGCGAGCAGGCCGCCGATCACCGGTACCGCATACACCAGCCCGCCGTAGGCACCCAGCAGGTCGTAGCCGGCGTCGTCGCCGAACAGGTGGTACTTGAGGATGTACAGCAGCAGCAGCGCCTTCATTCCGTAGAACGAGAACCGCTCCCACATCTCGGTGAAAAAACAGACGAACAGGCCCTTGGGATGGCCGAGGAATTCGTCGCGCGGGTTGGTCGCGGTGACGGCTGTGCTCATTGGGTATCCGGCGGGAACGAAGCGTCCGAGTATAGCCATCGACCCGCGCGGGCCACGCGGGTTGTGGGCTATCCTCGGCGACTTGCGTTGTTCCCTTACCCGAACACGGCAATGCAGGCGATCGAGTCCGCACCAGCCCAGCGTCCATCCGGAGCCATCGATGAGCACACCTGATCCCGCGCCTCGCGCGGTCCCGCAACTGACGTTCCGCGCC
>DATJBR010000201.1:0-7081 GCA_035515255.1 Lysobacter sp.
GTTGGGCAAGGTGGCGCCGAAGTATCGCAACCCCAACAACCCGGGTGAGACGTGGACCGGTCGTGGCCGCCAGCCGCTGTGGCTGACCGCATTCACCGACAGCGGACGCAACCGGGACGAGTTCCTGATCAACCCGGAACCTGCTTCGGCCGGGTAATGCGCCAGTAATCGGGCTGGCCGATCAATACCGGCCGCATGAAAACGCCGGCTTCGTGCCGGCGTTTTCGTTTGTGGCATTGCGCCCTGAGATTTCTGGTGGTCGTTTGCCGCCGATAACTCACAGGTTCTGCCGGGTCGGCAGCAACAGGTTGCCGAACAGCAGGCCGGCGACCACGGCCAGCAGGATATTCATGACGGTCAACAGTCCTTCCTGCCCCACACCCATGTCCTGTTGCTGGATCACGTCCATCAGTCCGCGCAGGCTCGCACTGCCGGGCAGCAACAGGATGATGCCCGGCACCCGCACGATCGCCCCGGGGCGGTGGAACCAGCGCGCATAGGCATTGCCCGCCGCCGTCATCACCAGGGCGGCGAGGAATATCCCGGCGGGGCTGCCCCATGCGAGTCCGCCAAAGCGCGAAATCAGATAACCGCTGGCGGCCGCCAGCATCACCAGCGGGTAATCGCGTACCCGGGAGCGGAACAGCACCGCGAACGACAGCGATGCAGCGATCAGCGCGACCCACTCCACCCAGTCGGGCTGTGGGCGCCAGGCCCGTACCGCCGGCTCCAGCCCCACCAGACGGGTGATGTACAGCGCGATCACCGTGCCCAGCGCGAGCTTCAGGACCGTGGTGAGCGCACCGGCCAGTCGCGCGGTGCCCGATACCAGATGCTGGCTGGTCAGTTCATTCATCGCATTGGTCAGTGACAGGCCGGGCAGCAACACGATCAACGAGGCGATGATCACGGTGTTCTGGTTCAGCGGCGCGACGAAGCTGGAAACCAGCACCGCGATGATCGTGGCGACCATCGCCAGCAGCGCATCGGATGCCTCCCGCAGGCGCGGCCGCGAGGCGGCCAACTGGGCGAGCAGGCCGATCAGCACGCCATTGAATGCCGCCACCCCGATGTCCAGCCATGGCAGCCGTAGCAGGCCGCCGACCGCGGCAGCCACCAGCCCGAAGGCAAGCACTTCCATCGTCCGGTCCTGCCAGCGCGACGGGTGGTCGAGGGCGTTCATGGCCTCGAACGCAGTGGCCAGATCCATGTCGCCGGCGATCAGGGCCTCGGCGATGCGGTCGGTTTCCGCCAGACGGTGCAGATCGGTATCGCCGGGGGGCAGCCGGATCACCCGGGTGACATCGCTGGCGCCGGCCAGCCGCTGCGGATCGCTGAAAGACAGGATCAGCGCGGTCGGGCTGACCCATGGCTCGCATTCCAGCCGCAGTCGTTCGGCGACCGACAGCAGCGCGCCTTCCAGCCGCTGCGCGGTGGTGCCATAGATATGCAGGCGTTCTGCCAGCTCGACCATGAAGGCGATGCGGTCGGGATAGCTGGCGTTGCTGAGCGGGATGGCATGGCTGGCGGAGAGGTGCATCGTCGGAAGCGGGCTCGTCATCGGGCTAGCATCGCATGGCGAAGTGACCGGCCAACACTGCGCGAACACGTTTGTCGCGTGCCCACCAACGTGGCGCGCATGTATCCTCGCGGGACGCCATGACAGCGCTTGCCACTCCGCCGCCGAGTATCGATACCGACGACCGCGAGCCCGGTCGCCTGCGGTTGGCGGGCCAGTGGACGCTGGAGAAGGCCGGCGAGATCAGCGCCTGCCTGCGCAGTGCGCCGGCGGAGGCGACCACCGTCGATGCCAGTGGCGTGGAGCGGCTCGACTCGCTCGGCGTGTTGCAGTTGCTGCGCTTCGCCCACCTGCGCCAGCTCGATTTCTCCGCTTTCACTTTTCATCCCGACCATCGGGCGCTGGTGGCGGCGATCGACGATGTCGCCGACGACCGTCCGCAGACGCGTCGCGAGTACGGCGTCCACGAGGCGTTGGCCCGCCTGGGTCGTGCGGTCGCCAACAACTGGCGGGAACTGCGCAACCTGCTTGGCTTCTTCGGCGAGGTGATGGTCAAGCTGTTGCGGATGCTCCGGCAACCGACCCGGTTCCGCCCGACCGCGACCGTCTTCCACATGGAGCAGGTCGGGCTGGACGCGGTGCCGCTGGTGGCGTTGCTGTGCTTCCTGGTCGGCGCGGTGGTGGCCTTCCTGGGCGCGAACGTGCTGCGCGATTTCGGCGCGACGATCTTCGTGGTCGAACTGGTCAGCATCGCGTTCCTGCGCGAATTCGGCGTACTGCTGACCGCGATCATCCTCGCCGGCCGCACCGCCAGTGCGTTCACCGCCCAGATAGGCGCGATGGTCAGCCGCGAGGAGGTCGATGCGATGCGCACCCTCGGTCTGGATCCGGTCGACCTGCTGGTGATCCCGCGCGTGCTGGCCCTGCTGGTGACGCTGCCGCTGCTGACTTTCGTGGCGATGATGGCCGGCCTGCTGGGCGGCTTGACGGTGGGTGCCTACAGCCTGGAGATCCCGCCGCAGCAGTACCTGGCGCGGATGCAGGACACAATGGAGCTGCGTCATCTGTGGGTCGGCCTGGGCAAGGCACCGGTGTTCGCACTGGTGATCAGCCTGATCGGTTGCCTGGAAGGGCTGCGGGTGCAGGGCACGGCGCAGTCGCTGGGTGAGCGTACGACGTCCAGCGTGGTGCAGGCGATCTCGCTGGTGATCATCCTGGATGCGTTCTTCGCGATCTGGTTGATGGAGATGGGCTGGTGAGCGACGTCCGCAGTGGTGTCGAACCCCTCATCCGCGTGCGCGGACTGGTCAACCGCTTCGGCGCGCAGCTCGTGCACGATCAGTTGGATCTGGACGTGATGCCCGGCGAGATTCTCGGCGTGGTCGGCGGGTCGGGCACCGGCAAGTCGGTGCTGATGCGCTCGATCCTCGGCCTGCGCCGGCCCAACGAAGGCAGTATCGAGGTGCTGGGGGTCGATGCGCGTAGCGAGGATGAGGAGGTTCGTCGCCACATCGAGCAGAACACCGGCGTGCTTTTCCAGGATGGCGCGCTGTTCTCGTCGCTGACGGTCGGTGAGAACGTGCAGGTGCCGTTGAAGGAATACCACCCCGACCTGCCGGACTCGCTGCTGTACGAACTGGCGCTGCTGAAGGTCAAGCTGTCCGGCCTGCCCGCGGAGGCGATCGACAAGCTGCCGGCCGAGCTGTCCGGCGGCATGCGCAAACGCGCCGGGGTGGCGCGTGCGCTGGCGCTGGACCCGCCGCTGCTGTTCCTGGACGAGCCCACCGCCGGCCTGGATCCGATCGGCGCGGCCGCGTTCGACCGTTTGATCCGCACTTTGCAGCAGGCGCTGGGACTGACCGTGTTCCTGATCACGCATGACCTGGACACGCTCTACGCCATCTGCGACCGGATCGCCGTACTGGCCGACCGCAAGGTCGTCGCCTGTGCCCCGGTCGCCGAGATCGAACGACTCGAACACCCATGGGTGCGCGAATATTTCCATGGCCCCCGCGCCCGCGCTGCGCAGACCGCGCATGCCGCGACCGGCCGGCTCAACGAGGCAAGCAACTGATGGAAACCAAGGCCAACTACGTCCTGATCGGTGCGTTCACGATCCTGGTGACGCTGTTCCTGCTGCTGTTTGCGTTGTGGGCGGCGAAGTACTCCTCCGACAAGAGCTGGCAACACTACCGGGTGGTGTTCAACGAGCCGGTGACCGGCATGAGCGAGGGCAGCAGCGTGCAGTACAACGGCATCTCGGTCGGCTCGGTGGAGCGGCTGAGTCTGGCCCCGAACGACCCGCGGCGGGTGATCGCGCTGTTGAAGGTGCAGGCTAGCGCACCGGTCAAGACCGATACCCGCGCCAAGATGTCGATGACCAGCATCACCGGCAGCCCGATCATCCAGCTCACCGGCGGCGAGCCCGCCAGCCCGCGGCTGGTGGACGTGGACAAACGCGAGGTGCCGATCATCCAGACCGAGCCATCGGCGTTGCAGAACATCGCCGACACCGCCAACCGGCTGGTCGCTCGTATGGACGAGCTGCTGAGCGAGCAGAACGTGCAGCGCGTATCGGAGACGCTGGGCAACATCGAGGCACTGACCGGCTCGGTCGCCGACCAGCGCGACGACCTGCGCGCGCTGATCGTCAACGCGCGCAAATCCAGCGAACAGCTCGAAGCGACCCTGACCACCGCCAACCGCGCGATGGAGGGTTTCGACCGCGAACTGGTGGACAAGCTGCCGGGCCTGATCGCGCGCCTCGACAGCACGCTGGTGCGACTGGATTCGGCCGCCGCCGGCGCGGACGGCATCCTCAACGAGAACCGCGCCGCGATCAGCAGCTTCGCCAACGACGGCCTGTCCCAGCTCGGCCCGACCCTGGGCGAACTGCGTGCGCTGGTACGCGACCTGCGCCGTATGAGCGACCGGCTGGACAACAACCCGACCCGCTACCTGCTCGGCCGCGATGCCCCGAAGGAGTTTGAACCCGAATGAATACGACCGGATCCCGTTGGTTCCAGTGGCCCCGACGGCATCGCTTTCTGCGCCCATCCGTTTTGCCGCGCAGCAGAATCCTGCACGCTCCGACGGCCAATCCTGCAAGGGAGCCGGGCGGAAAGCCGGTGGACGCGGCCGAGCGTAATTCCTCCGCCTACTTCATCGGTGGCAGACGGGCGCTGACGATGCTTGTCGGCTTGGCCGGGATGCTGCTCCTGGCCGGCTGCTCGATCCTGGGCGCTGGCAATGCGCGTGAGCGCTCCACCATCTACGACCTGGATCCGCGCGTGGCCGCCGACCCGTCGTGGCCCAGTGTCGACTGGCAGTTGTCGCTGCCCAGTGCGAGCGCATCGCGGGTCACCGACAGCCTGCGCATTGCCGTGCGGCCGACGCCGAACGAGCTGCAGGTCTACAAGGGCGCCGTCTGGTCCAGGTCTCCGACCGACATGATCGAGACCGCGATCCTGCGCACGCTGGAAGACTCCGGCAAGATCGCCGCCGTCGCCCGCCAAGGCAGCGGCATCAGTGCCGACTACAAGCTGGTGCTCGAGCTGCGCCGGTTCGAGTCCGCCTACACCACGGCCGGCATGCCCCCGACCGTGAAGATCGAGCTCAACGCCAAGCTGCTGCGCAGCGCCGACCAGCAGGTCGTCGCATCACGTACCTTCCTGCAGGAAAATCCAGCGGCCAGCGCCGGGATCGACGACGTGGTCGCAGCCTTCGAACGTGGCCTGCAGACCATCACCGGCGAACTGGCTGGTTGGGTGTTGATCAGCGGTAGCCGGAGTGGGCATTCCGGGCCGAAATAGCGACGGCGGAATCTGGCCGTGGGGTCCATCAAGGTCGGTGCGGTTTTGGTAGGCGCGCATTGCATCATCGCCCCGGACTCTGCTGAGACAGCGGTGATGCCCGGCAACTGGGTCAGGTCGCCTTGTCCCGTTGGGGGGGCACATCACCCTCCATGGCCCGCACCAGCCGCTCGGCCAGCGCCTCGGGGGTGTGTTTCCCGGTGTCGAGGACAAAATCGGGGTTCTCGGGAATTTCATAGGGCGAGTCGATGCCGGTGAAGTTCTGCAGCAGGCCGGCCCGCGCTTTCGCATACAGGCCTTTCGCGTCGCGTTGTTCGGCCACTTCCAGTGGCGTGTCGACGAACACTTCCAGGAACTCGTCGTCCTCGAACATGCGGCGCGCCATCGCGCGTTCGGCGCGGAACGGCGAGATGAAGCTGACCAGCACGACCAGCCCGGCATCCACCATCAGTCGGGCGACTTCCGCCACGCGGCGGATATTCTCGACCCGGTCCTCGTCGGTGAAGCCCAGGTCGTTGTTCAGGCCGTGGCGGACGTTGTCTCCATCCAGCAGGTAGGTGTGTCGGCCCATGGCCAGCAGCCGCTTCTCGACCAGGTTGGCGATCGTCGACTTGCCCGCGCCGGAGAGGCCGGTGAACCACAGGCATCGGGGTTGCTGGTGCTTGATGCGCGCCCGCGCGGCCTTGTCGACATCGACCTGCTGCCAACGGATGTTGCTGGCCCGATGCAGTGCGAAATCCAGGGTGCCGGCGGCGACGGTGGCATTGCTCTGGCGGTCGATCAGTATGAACGCGCCGAGCTTGTGGCTGTCGGCGTACGGCTCGAACGCGATGGGCTCGTGCAGGTAGAGGTTGCAGAAAGCGACCTCGTTGAGCGCGATGGACTTGGCGGCCAGGTGCTTCTGGGTGTTGACGTCGACCTTGTGCTTGATTTCGGTGACCGACGCGCTGACGGTGCGCGCGCCGATCTTCAGCCAGTACGGCCGGCCCGGCAGCAGGGCTTGTCCGTCCAGCCACAGCAGATGCGCGGCGAACTGGTCGGAGACCTCCGGCGGAGCGGATGCTGCGGCGATGATGTCGCCGCGGCTGACATCGATCTCATCGGTCAGCGTCAGCACCACTGCGCGGTGGACGTCGGCCTTCTGGAGATCGCCGTCGGCGGTCACGATGCGTGCGATCCGCGAGTGGGTGCCTGCAGGCAGCACGGTGATTGCCTCGCCAACGCGCACCGGGGCGGACACGACGGTGCCCGCGAAACCGCGGAAGTCCTGGTCTGGCCGGCACACCCACTGCACCGGCAGGCGGAAACCCGGACTGGAGTCGGGCTCCGGAATGTCAACGGTTTCCAGATGCTCCAGCAACGGCTTGCCGTGATACCAGGGTATGGCGCTGGATGGCTGGAGGATGTTGTCGCCTTTGAGTGCCGACACCGGAATGCAGGTGACCCCGGCGATACCGAGCTGCTTGGCGAGAGCCCGATAATCCGTGGCGATATCGTCAAACATGCACTGGTCGTATCCCACCAGATCCATCTTGTTGACAGCCAGCACCACGTGGCGGATACCCAGCAGCGAGACGATGTAGCTGTGCCGGCGGGTCTGGGTCAGCAGCCCCTTGCGGGCATCCACCAGCACGATGGCCAAGTCGGCGGTGGAGGCGCCGGTGGCCATGTTGCGGGTGTACTGCTCGTGCCCGGGACAGTCGGCGACGATGAACTTGCGCTTGTCGGTGTCGAAGAAGCGGTAGGCGAC
>DATJBR010000202.1:0-23117 GCA_035515255.1 Lysobacter sp.
CGAGGACACGGGTTTCGCGGATATCTAGAGTTCATCCATCGAGGGGACCTGAGCTGTGCAGAAAGGACCAGGTCGTTACAGTCAAGCGCCCGGCTCAATCGCCTCCACTCCCCTTGGTCGAGACCAACCAAGTCGCTCACGACAATAGAATCTTTTACTTAGCGTAAATTTTTGCGGTTTCAACCCGATAAAACCGCCTACTATCCCGCCGGTAGGTCTCACCGTTGCAATCGCAGTAAGTTTTCTTCCAGGCAACTATCTTTAATTCGTCCAACACGAAGAAATCGTCAAATTCCTTTTGCACACCGGCGCCGACAAGCTCGGGAATTATAATTGTGTCGATATCGTTGATGGGACTCAATTCGCACCCGCAATCTAAGTCGTAAAAAAAGATTAAGAAGGTTTTATTTTTAATTTTTGACTGCTTGCATCTTGAGGATTCGCTAGGGCTATCATCACAGCTCTTCCCGTCTCGCGCGAGCACGGAGTCGACAACTGTGATGAGTCCGGAGTCGCGCACACTGTGTGCCGAGAATGCCAACATCAATAGTGTGATGACACGAAAAAAATTCCCGCGCGGATGATATTCAATAGCTTGATGGGGACCTGTAGACCGGCCAGTCATACCAGCACTAATACAGCCCTCTGCGAGTCAGGACTTGCTCTTTAATTCAAAGCCAGCAAGCCTGGAAGCTAAATTTTCTGAAGCTTACCAGCACACTCCATCACTCATTGCTTATCTCGATTTCCATTCCGAAGATATACACGATCAATGCACCCACCGTGAAAGCTATACAAAATAAACTCTTTATCGCCACGCCGCCGCGTGTCCGCCGAAATCAACCCCTCACTCTCCCCCACATAATTTCGCGAATGCATAAAATTTACGTCAACACTATCGCCAAAAAATTTATATGCTGCCGGGGAAAGCTCTTTCCGATTAAGGCAGCGGGGACTGGATTTTGGCATCAGGGCCCACAACTGGACCACGCCAAGCTGAGAATACTCCTCCGCAAAAGCATCTAGATGAAACTCACCAAAAGATACGACTCCCACATAAGTTCGCTCCGTACCCAGCTCTGATTCAGCCTGTCGCCCGTGCAAACCACACTTGGCTGCATCTTCAATCGTTTGGGGCGAACACTTAAGAAACTCCTCAAAACTAACCATCGACTCTTTCGCCAAATGCGGGCGAAGCGCACATCCAGAAATAGCCAGCATGGCTAGAAAAGCTATCAACCTATTCACAATCACCCCTACTCCTTCTTTCTATGCGATTCGCATAACCCCCCATGCACGCAAGTCGCTCCCCGATTCTGCAGCGGCAACGCTACGTGCTATCCAGTGAAAGTGTCAACGCTTGTTTGACATAGAAGCGCCACGCCCAACTCACGCAGGAAAGCCCGGGCAGCCAGCACCGTCCCCACACAGGCAGTACTCAGTGACTGCAACTGCTTCAACACTAAAAACCAAGGCTCCCGCCTTCGCGGGAACGGCGGAAAACTCCGATGTGCCGAAACCGTTCTTAACGGTCGATCTGCTCCGAACTCCCGCGTATTTCCTCATTCACCGAAGAAAACAGGGTGGTGAACTCCTCGGCCGCCTTGGAAGGCCGACGGTCTTCCAGGAGGCGCACTCGATCTTGAACTGAATCGGTGGGTCCAGCGGGCGGAAGTCGACCTCGTCCGATGCGCCGCTCTGGGCGGTGAACTCGTCCTCCATGGTCATGCCGGCGCCATAGCGGGTCAGGGCGGCGGCGATATAGAAGGCCTGGTTGGGCGAAAATTCATGGCTCGATCATAGTTCACGCCTTGCCGGAGCCGGCTTTTCAGTGGTCAGTCAACAACCCGATCGCCCGCTCGCCGGCGCCCATCGCCAGGGTCCAGCCGAGCATTCCGTGGCCCACGTTGAAGGCGATGTTCCCGCGCTCGCGGCGGATGATCGGCGCCGATTCCGGCGTCATCGGTCGCAGGCCCGCCCACAGGCTTTCGATCGCGTCGTAGCGCGCGGCGCCCGGCAGCGACGCGCGCGCCATCGCGATCAGCTGCGTCGACCGCGCCGGATCGACGTCCACCCGGTAATTGCCGACCTCGGCCATCCCGGCGATCCGCATCTTGCTGCCGAGCCGGCAGAACACAAGCTTGCGGTCGGTGTCGGTGATGCTGACCGAGGGAGCGTTCCCGCCCAGTGGAGCGGTCAGCGAATAACCCTTCATCGGCATCAGTGGCAGATACACACCCAACTGCTTGGCCAGCGACGCCGCCTGCACACCGCTACACACCACCAGTGAGCGCGACGCCCGCTGCCGGCCGTCCTGACCCCGAAGCATCACTCCCTGCGGAGTTTCCTCGACGCGGGAGACATCGAAGTCGAAATCCGTGCGCACCCCGTATTGCTGCCGCAGGACCGCAAGCAGTTCCACGCAGAACCGGTGCGTATCGCCCACCTCCTCCGTCGGGGAATGGATCACTCCGATCAGCCCCGTGGCGTCGGCCAGCGCCGGTTCGATCGCGATCGCCTCGGCAGCACTCAAAACGTGCTGCTCCACGCCGTGCGCGCGCTTGATGTCCACCATCGCCCGGGCCGCGGCGAACGCCTTGGCGTCGCGGTAAAGGTGCATCTTGCCCGGCGCGCGGTGGTCGAACTGCAGGGGATGACGGCGCAGCAGGGCGGCCATCGCAGTGCGGGATTCCAGCGCCAGCCGCAGCACCGCCAGGGTGTTGCGCTGGAAATGGCCGGCACCGGTGTTGCGCAGGAACGACAACCCCCAGCGGAAGAAGTCGGGATCCAGCGACCACTGCAAGCGAAGTGCCGGATCCAGGCCCAGCGCCACCGCCGGCAGTTTTGCCCACAGTGACGGGCTGGCCATGGCTTCGGTATAGGCGTAACTGAGCTGTCCACCGTTGGCGAAGGACGCGCCCAGCGCCGGCGCGGACGCACGCTCCACGATCCGCACCGACAGGCCGCGGCGGGCCGCGGCGTACGCCGTGGCGACGCCGACAACGCCGGCGCCCAGCACGGTCAGGTCGACATCGGTGTCATCCATGGCGTGCAACCCCGGCAGATGATGGGAGGAAAACTCGTCGGCACATCGCTCAGCGCGTCCTACTTCAGGAAGTTCATGAAGCCGGTGATGATCAGGGCGTTGCTGAAGTCGATGAAGAACGCACCCACCAGCGGCGCGACCAGGAAGGCACGCGGCGCCGAGCCGTAACGCAGCACCAGCGTGCGCATGACCGCGATCGCGTTGGCCGAGGTGCCGAGCATGAAGCCGACGAAGCCGCCGCCCATCACGGCCGCGTCGTAGTCCTTGCCCATCGCGCGGAACACGACCACACAGAACGCAATCACCGCCGCCGCCTGCACGAACAGGTTGAACGCCAGCGGCATCGCCATGCCGGCCAGTTCCCACAGTTTCAGGTTCATCAGCGCGATGGACAGGAACAACGCCAGGCTGACGTTGCCGATCAGCTCGATGGTGGGCACCGACAGGCCGATCCAGCCGGTGGCGTCGTCGATGTTGCGCACCGCTGCACCGACCAGCATCGCGCCGATGTAGGCCGGCAGGGTCAGGCCCAGCGCCGCGAAGCCCTTGCCGATCCAGGCGCCCAGCCACATCGCCACGAGGATGAAGACGATGCTCTTGAGCGCACCGAACTCCCGTTGCGCCTCGTTCTGCCCCGGCTCCAGCACGATTTCGGTCGGGTCGGCCACTTCGGTTGGATGGTCGCCCGGCGTCTTCAGGCGCCAGCGACGGATCAGCACGGTCGCCGCCGGCCCGCCGATCAACCCGCCGGCCACGATGCCGGCCATCGCCGAGGTGATCGCGATCGACTCCGCGCCCACCAGCCCGGCCTCCTCGAACAGCGGCGCGAACGCCAAACCGGTAGCCGGCCCGCCGGCCATCGTCGCCGAGCCCACCAGCACACCGAACAGCGGGTGCAGGTCGAACATCGACGCCACGCCCAGTCCGATCAGGTTCTGCACGACTGCGAAGCCGGTCGCCAGCGCCAGGAAGATACCGACCTGGCGGCCGCTGACCCGCATCAGGGAAATGCTCGCATTGACACCCAGCGTGGTGAAGAACGCCACCATCAGCGGCGTCTGCAGCGAGGTGTCCAGTTCGAACAGCGTGGTGCCCTGCCGATGGGCGAACAGCACGATCAGGGCGACGACCAGCCCCCCGACCACCGGCTCGGGAATGTTGTATCGCCGCAAAAAAGGAATGGCGCGGCACAGTGCGTACCCGCCAAGGAGAGCCAGGCCGCCCAGGGCGACCGTTTCCACCGCGTCAAGTTGAAGCACCTGGTTTCTTCCCCCGATTGCGAGAGGTGATCAGACGCGTATTCGCCATCACGGGCAAGTCCCCTTGGTTGGGCCGTGGTGAAGCGGCCTGCGGCTTCGGCAACCCGTCGGCACCCGGCGAACGGTCGCAACGTGACCCTCCATAGCCATTCGCCATGGAAGGCCAGTCTCGAACCGGTGGCGAAGCGGTCGCAGACGGATAGAATCAATGACCCCTTCCGCCACGCGCCCGCAATGTCCAACGACGATCTCAAGCAAGCCGCCCTCGACTACCACCGCCAGCACCCGCCCGGCAAGATCAAGGTCGCCGCGACCAAGGCGATGGTGACCCAGCGCGATCTGGCGCTGGCGTACTCGCCGGGAGTCGCCTACGCCTGCGAGGCGATCGTCGCCGATCCCAACGCCGCCCGCGACTACACCGCGCGCGGCAATCTGGTCGCGGTGGTCACCAACGGCACCGCGGTGCTCGGCCTGGGCGACATCGGCCCGCTGGCGGGCAAGCCGGTGATGGAAGGCAAGGGCGTGCTGTTCCAGAAGTTCGCCGGCATCGACGTGTTCGACATCGAGATCGACGAGCGCGACCCGGACAGGCTGGTCGACATCATCGCCTCGATGGAACCGACCTTCGGCGGCATCAACCTGGAAGACATCAAGGCACCGGAGTGCTTCATCGTCGAGCGCAAGCTGCGCGAGCGCATGAAGATCCCGGTGTTCCACGACGACCAACACGGCACCGCGATCATCGTCGGCGCGGCGATCTACAACGCGCTGGAAGTGGTCGGCAAGAAGATCGAGGACGTGCGCATCGCCACCACCGGCGTCGGCGCGGCGGGCATCGCCTGCCTCGACATGCTGGTCGCGCTGGGCGCACGGCCGGAGAACATCCTGGCTTTCGACCGCGACGGCGTGCTGTACAGCGACCGGCCGGGCCTGGATGCCGAGAAGGCCCGTTATGCGCGTGACACCGACAAGCGCGAACTGGCCGAAATCGTGCACGGCGCCGACGTGTTCCTGGGCCTGTCCGCCGGCGGCATCCTGACCGCGGAGATGGTCGCGACCATGGCCGACCAGCCGGTCATCCTGGCGCTGGCCAATCCGTACCCGGAGATCCTGCCCGACGTCGCCAAGGCGGTCCGTCCCGACGCGATCCTCGCCACCGGCCGCTCGGACTATCCCAACCAGGTCAACAACGCGGTCTGCTTCCCGTACATCTTCCGCGGCGCACTGGACGTCGGCGCGACGGTGATCAACGAGGAGATGAAGCTCGCCTGCGTGCACGCGATCGCGCAACTGGCACGGATGGAAGCCGGCGACCTGGCCTCGGCCTACGGCGGCGACGTGCCGACCTTCGGCCCCGAATACCTGATCCCGCGCCCGTTCGACCCGCGGCTGATGGTGATGGTGTCGTCCGCCGTGGCGCGCGCCGCGATGGACTCCGGCGTGGCCACGCGTCCGATCGAAGACATGGCGGCCTACGAGGAAAAGCTCGCCCAGTTCGTCCACCGCACCGGCCTGCTGATGAAGCCGGTCTACGACCGCGCCCGCAGCGACCGCAAGCGCGTGGTGTATGCCGAAGGCGAAGAGGAGGTCGTGCTGCGCGCGGTGCAGACGGTGATCGACGAAGGCCTCGCCACGCCGATCCTGGTCGGCCGCCCGGAAGTGATCCAGACCCGCATCGAACGCCTCGGCCTGCGCATGCGCCAGGGCGTCGACTTCGAGCTGACCAACATCAATGACGACCCGCGCTTCCACGACTACTGGCAGCAGTACCACACGCTGACCGAGCGTCGTGGCGTGACCATCGAGGCAGCCAAGAGCCTGATCCGCTCGCGTCCGACCCTGATCGCCGCGCTGATGGTCGAGCGCGGCGAAGCCGACGCGATGATCTGCGGCATCGTCGGCCGCTTCCACAAGAAGCTCGGCTACCTGCGCAGCATCTTCGCCTTCGACCGCGGCATCACCGGCACTGCCGCGATGACCGGGGTGATCAACGATGCCGGCGCGTGGTTCTTCCTCGACACCCACGTCCAGCTCGACCCCAGCGCCGAGCAGATCGCCGAGGCGACCATGCAGGCGACCTACCGGCTGAAGCTGTTCGGGGTGGAGCCGAAGGTCGCGCTGCTGTCGCACTCCAACTACGGCAGCCACGACAACCCGTCGGCGGCGAAGATGCGCAAGGTGCGGGAGATCCTCAAGGCGCGCGTGCCGAAGCTGGAAGTCGATGGCGAGATGATGGCCGACACGGCGTGGAACGAGGCCCTGCGCAAGCGCATCTTCCCCAACACCACCCTGAGCGGACGCGCGAACCTGTTCGTGCTGCCCAACCTGGACGCGGCCAACATCACCTACAACCTGTTCCGGGTCGCCACCGACGGCGTGGCGATCGGCCCGATCCTGATGGGCCTGGACAAGCCGGCGCACATCCTGACCCCGGACTCGACCTCGCGCCGGGTGGTCAACCTGACCGCGATCGCCGCGGTGGACGCGCAGATCCGCGCCTCGCGCGGCCGCTGATTGCCGCATCGCCGGCCCGGTTGACGCCGGGTCGGTCCACGCCGGGCCGGCTCAGCCGGTATTCTGGATCCCGGCGGCGATGCCGTTCACGGTCGCCATCAGCACCTGCAGCAAGGCCTCATCGCTGCGATCACCGGTCCGCCAGCGCTTCAGCAGATCCACCTGCAGCAGGCTGATCGGATCGACATACGGATTGCGCAGGCGGATCGACTGCCGCAGGCGCAGGTCGCCGGCGAGCAGTTCGTCCTCGCCCTTGATCGCCAGCACCGCAGCGCGCGTGCGCCGGAACTCGGCCACGATGCCGGGATGCATCTGCGCATGCAGATCAAGCTGGCCCGACGCCGACGGCAGGTCCGCGGCCAGTCGCGAATAGCACTCGAAGATGCCCAGATCGGACTTCGCCAGCACCATCTCGACATCGTCGACCAGGGTCGCGAAGAACGGCCAGTCGCGCGCCATCTCGATGTAGGCGTCGCGGCCGTGGAGCGCCAGACCGCGCTCCAGCGCCGTGCCGACGCCGTACCAGGCGGTCAGCCCGGAACGGTTCTGGGCCCAGGAAAACACCCACGGAATCGCCCGCAGGGACTCCACGCCGCCACTGCCGATACGTTTGGCCGGACGCGAGCCGATCCGCAGGCGCTCGATCACGTCGATCGGCGTTGCCGCACGGAAATACGCGGGGAAATCCGGATGCTCGTGAACCAGCGCCCGGTAATGGGCTCTGGAATCGCGCGCGAGCTCGGCGGCCAGTTGCTTCCAGCGCGGCGCGCGCGGTTCGGGCGGACGCGGGCGCAGGGTCGCGCGCAGCACCGCGCCTGTGGCCTGCTCCAGGTTGCGCAGCGCCAGCGCACGGATGCCGTACTTGCGATGGATCACCTCGCCCTGCTCGGTCAGGCGCAGCACGCCGTCCACCGAGCCTCGCGGCGCGGCGATCACCGCCCGCTCGGTCTTGCTGCCGCCGCGACTGGCCGAACCGCCGCGGCCATGGAAGAACACGATCCGTACGCCGTTGTCGCGGGCCAGCGCGGTCAATGCGACCTGGGTCTGCTGCAGCGCCCAGCGCGAGGCGATGATGCCGCCGTCCTTGGCGCTGTCGGAATAGCCCAGCATCACCACTTGCCGGTGACCGCGCGCGGCCAGATGCGTGCGGTAGACCCGGTCGTCGAACAACGCGCGCATGGTGTCGGCCGCGGCCTCCAGGTCGGCCACCGTCTCGAACAGCGGTGCCACATCCAGCGGCACCACATCGCCGTCATCACCCGGCTCCACACAACCGGCGATGCGCGCCAATGCCAGCACCGCCAGCGCATCCGCCGCACTGCGGCTCATGCTGACGATGTAGGGGCCGAATACACGGTCGCCGTAGCGTGGGCGCAGCCGACCCACGGCGCGGAATACCTCCAGGGTCGCGTGCGCTTCAGTGTGATCCGCATCCACCGGCGCGGTGCGACCGTCGATCAGCTCATGCAGCCGCGCCATACGCTCGGCCGGATCGCGCGACTCCCATTGCGGATCGTCCAGCAGGCCGGCCAGGGCCAGGTCGTGCATCGCCGAGTCCTGGCGCAGGTCGAGGCTGGCCAGGTGGAAGCCGAAACAGCGCGCGCGCCGCAGCAGCCGGCGCAGCACGAAGTCCCCGGCGTATTTGCCGCGATGGGCCAGCAGGCTGGCGTGGATGCATTCGATGTCGGCCACGAACGTCGCCGCGTCCGGATAACCGGCCGGCTCGTCGTGGCTGGTCGCCCGCAGCCGCGCGCCCATCAGCGTGAGCAGGTTGCGGTACGGCATATCGGCGTGGCGCGGATGCAGTCCGGCGGCCGCCTCCGGCAGCAGTTTGCGGTACTGCGCGATGCGCTGCAGGACCGCATCGCTGAAATCCACCCGGCTCAGCGACTGGCTCAACAGGTCGGCCAGCCGGTCGATATCGCGCCGGTACGCGGCCAGCACCAGCGTGCGTTGCCCGGCGAGCGTCGCGGCAATGGTGTCGGCACCGACATTTGGATTGCCGTCCATGTCGCCGCCGACCCAGCTGCCAAAACCCAGCACATCAGGCAGCACCAGAGCATCGCCATACTGCTCGCGCAGCGCCGTCTCGAACACTTCGAAGAACACCGGCACCACCCGGTACAACACCTCCGACAGGTAGAAACCGACGTGCTCGAACTCGTCGGCCACGCTGGGCTTGGCCGCAGGCGCCTCGACGGTCTGCCAGCTGGCGGTCAGCGCCATGCGCATGCGGCCGCGATCGGCACGGCGCTCGGTCGGCGTACGGCCGCGGTCGATGTCGTTGACCAGGCTGGCGACGATCTCGCGCTCCTTGTGCAACAGCACCCGCCGCACTGCCTCGGTCGGATGCGCGGTGAACACCGGCTCGATCCGCAACCGCGGCAGCAGGTCGGCCAGCTCCTGCGCCTGCACCCCCTGCGCGGCCAAAGTCCCGATGACATCGTTCAGGCCGCCGGGCTGGGCGCCGTGCTCGGCCCGCTCGTGTTCGCGACGGCGACGGATGCGATGCACCCGCTCGGCCAGGTTGACCGCCTGGAAGTAGGTGGAGAACGCCCGACCCAGGTCACTGGCATGGTGCAAGGCATGACCGGCCAGCGCATCGGCCAGCTCGGTTACCGGACGATCGTTCTCGCGTCGCAGGATCGCCGCCCGACGCAGGCTTTCGACCTCGGCCAGGAACGCCGGACTGCGCTGCTCGGTCAGAATCTCGCCGACCAGTGCGCCCAGCAGTTTCACATCCTCGCGCAGCAGCGTATCGACCGGCGCGAACTCGACCGTCCGCAGGGTGTCGTCGGAGGTATCGGCAGGCTCGCTCATCGCCCAAGGCTACCGCAGCACCGCCCGATGGTACGTAATGCTTTGGGCCTTGCCGTCGCAAGAGCGGCTTCAGCCGCGAACCGACGAATGTCGGACACGACATACAGGTCGCGACTGACATCGCTCCTACGTCACCTCGCAACCCATCAAAGCCAGCTGTTGCAGGAGCGACGTCAGTCGCGAACGCACAGCGAGCGCGACTACCCGGATCACTCCATCATTCGGGCGGATATGCATCCGGGCGGGATTTCCACACGGGATGGAACCTGCAGACCGCGGCCAGTCGCACATTGCGGTGCGGGTGATCGTGGATCACGTCGCCGCCGGTCGGCTCAGTACGCGAACTCGCGGAACACCGGGTCGATGTTGCCGCCCCAGACGCCGTGGAACAGCGCCAGCTTGCGCTCGGCCGGGGTCTCGCCCGCTTCAACCAGCTCCATCAGCGGCCCCAGGAAGATCGACTCGTCGCTGCCGTTGCCATTGAGCCGGGCGCGGCGCGCCAGCCCGTGGGCGGAAATCTGCATCGCACGGCGGGCAAGGTCGAGCACGGTGCCGCCACGGAACGGCAATTTGAACGCGTGCCGCGGCACGCCGTCGCGCAGGGCGTGGATCTCCTCGAGGCTGAAGTCCTTGACCAGGTCCCAGGCCGCATCCAGCGCGGTGTCGTCGTACAGCAGGCCGGTCCAGAACGCCGGCAGCGCGCAGATCCGGTTCCACGGCCCGGCGTCGGCACCGCGCATCTCCAGGTACTTCTTCAGCCGCACTTCGGGGAACGCGGTGGTGGTGTGGTCGGCCCAGTCCTGCAGGGTCGGCAACTGGCCCGGGCGCGCCGGCAGCTTGCCGGCCAGGTAGTCGCGGAACGACTGGCCGGAGGCATCGATGTACTCGCCATTGCGATAGACGAAGTACATCGGCACGTCGAGCAGGTAGTCGACATAGCGCTCGTAGCCGAAGCCGTCCTCGAACACGAAGTCCAGCAGGCCGGAGCGGTCGTTGTCGGTGTCGGTCCAGATGTGCGAGCGGTACGACAGGAAACCGTTCGGCTGGCCTTCGGTGAACGGCGAGTCGGCGAACAACGCGGTCGCGACCGGCTGCAGGGCCAGCGAGACGCGGAACTTCTTCACCATGTCGGCTTCCGAGCCGACATCCAGATTGACCTGCACGGTGCAGGTGCGGGTCATCATGTCCAAGCCGAGGCTGCCGACCTTGGGCATGTACTCGCGCATGATCTTGTAGCGGCCCTTCGGCATCCACGGCATCTCGTCGCGACGCCACTTCGGCTGGAAACCCATGCCGAGGAAGCCCAGCCCCATCGGCTCGGCCACCGCGCGCACTTCGCGCAGGTGCGTCGACGCCTCGCGGCAGGTCTCGTGCAGGGTGGCCAGCGGCGCACCGGACAATTCGAGCTGCCCGGCCGGCTCCAGCGACACCGACGCGTCGTCGCGGGTCAGCGCGATCACCCGGCCATGCTCCTCCACCGGCGTCCAGCCGAACTGGACCAGGCCCTTGAGCACGGCCTCGATGCCGCGCTCGCCGTCGAAGGTCGGCGGCCGCAGGTCATCGACCTGGAAACCGAACTTCTCGTGCTCGGTGCCGATCCGCCAGTCATCCCGTTCGCGTGCGCCGGAACTGAGGTACTCGACCAGTTGCGAGCGCGACTCGATCAAAACATCCTTGACATGGCTGGGGCCGGACACGCGCACCTCGTTGGGGTCGTTGGTAGGAGTGGCTGAAAGCCGGACGACGATATGCGGGGCGACACCGGCGTACGCAAGACCCGCAGTTTAGAACGCGCACCCAACCGATACCGCCGGACAATGAAACACTGCATTGCTCCGGGCAACGCCTGCAGGCGTTGCAAAGCTGCCGGCAATCCCTCTACAGCTCCAGCCACCCGCCGATCACGCCGCGCGCGACGTCGACACCCAGCTTCGATTCGCCGGAGAACAGCTGCACGCTGACCGCATCGCCGTGCTCGGCCTGCAGGAGTTTGCGCACCTCCAGCAATGCGGTGCCCTGGGCGCCCCGGCTGAGCTTGTCGGCCTTGGTCAGGATCGCGTGTGCGGGCAGGCCCCGGCTGACCGCATAGCCGAGCATCTGCCTGTCGTATTCCTTCAGCGGATGACGGATGTCCATCACCACCACCAGTCCCTTGAGCGCCTCGCGGGTACGGAAGTAGCGGTCCAGGAACGCCTGCCAATGCGCCTGCAGGTCCTTGGGCACCTTCGCGTAACCGTAGCCGGGCAGGTCGACCAGGAAGCGGTCGGTGGTCGGCGGAATGTTGAAGAACACCAGCTGCTGGGTCCGTCCGGGTGTCTTGGACACCCGCGCCAACGCGTTCTGCTGGCAGATCGCATTCAACGCGCTGGACTTGCCGGCGTTGGAGCGCCCCGCGAACGCAACTTCGAAGCCGCCATCAGGGGGCAGCTGTTGCGGAGTGTGCGCCGACAGCAGGTACTGGGCGCGAATAAGAGGATTGGCCATCGCGCTAGGATCGCACGCCGTGGCCGGCGCCGCGCGGACAGCATCCACCGGCCGACCGGGAGCAGGTATCGAAACCGGTAGGGAAACTGCTCCAGAAACAGGCCCCGAAACCCCGTCCGGGTCGCGGTCCGGATCGCCGCTCCGGCGGGCTCGCGTTGACCCCACCGCCGCCGCCGATGATAATTCTGCGGTTCGGCGGCCGTTCACGGACCGTCACTTCAGTGTTTTCCGGAGCCCAGCCCCATGAGCCACGCCCGCGCCCTAGGTTTCATCGGTCTTGCCGTTCTCGCGGCCGCCGCTGTCGCCTACGCCCAGACCACGGTCACCCCGATCCCCGATACCGCACCGGTGGAGACCGCACCGCTGGACACCGCCGCTGCGGAGAAAGCCACCTGGGGCGATGCGCAGAACGGCCAGGCACTGGCTGGCACCTGCGCCGCCTGCCACGGACTGGACGGCAACCCGCCCATCGAGATGTACCCGCGCCTGGCCGGCCAGAGCGAGCGCTACATCGCCAACCAGCTGGCCCTGTTCAAGAGCGGCGAACGCAGCGACGGCATGGCCGCGGTGATGAAGCCGTTCGCCGACATGCTCAGCGCCCAGGATGCACGCGACGTTGGCGCGTACTTCGCGACCCAGACCTCGGGCGCCGGCGTCGCCGACGACACCGTGGTGACGTCCGGTCCGTACAAGGACAAGAAGTTCTACCAGATCGGCGAGCAGCTGTTCATGGGCGGCGACGCGGCGCGCGGCATCCCGGCCTGCATGGCGTGCCACGGCCCCGACGGCGGCGGCAACCCCGGCCCTGCCTACCCGCACGTGGCCGGCCAGCAGGCCAGCTACACCCAGCAACGACTGGAGATGTACCGCGCCGGCGCCACCACGCGACAGGATCCGCACCTGTTCAACATGATGGCGAGCATCAGCAAGCAGCTCACCGACGAGGAAATCGGCGGTCTGGCGAGCTACCTGCAGGGCCTGCACCCGGCGGCCAATGATGTCGGTGCCGGCAATGTTGCAGCCGCTCCCGTGGCCGCAGCTGCGCCTGCCGGCACCGAAGCCCCCGATGCGGAGAACACTGTCGAGGCGCCCGCCGAGGGCGCGGAAGCGGAGACTGCACCGGACGCGACCGCGCCGGCGACGCCCGAAGGCTGAGCGGGCAGCACCGGCCTGGTCCGGATGCTTCCTGCGGTTGTTCATTGCGCCGGCCGTATCGTTACGGCCGGCGCTTTTGTTTGAGGACTACCCGATGCAGCACGACCCCACCCCGTCCGTCACGCTCCCTTCGCCATCGCGTCGCCGCGTGCGCCGGATCGGGCTCGCCGTTGTCTCGATTGTCGCGCTGGCGATGCTGCCGCTGTTCGCGGGGGCGGCCACGCCGGCCGCGCAGGGACTGGTGGCCGGCGTCGACTACGTCGACATGCCCGGCGGCACCGCCTTTGCGTCGCATCCCGGCAAGATAGAAGTCGTCGAAGTGTTCGGCTACACCTGCCCCCACTGCGCCCACTTCGAACCGTTGCTGCGCGCATGGAAGGCCAATCTGCCGGCCGATGTCGAGGTCGTCGCGGTGCCGGCGCCGTTTGGCGGCTACTGGATTCCCTACGCCCAGGCGTTCTACGCCGCCCAATCGATGGGCCTGCTGGACCGCACCCATTCGGCGATGTTCCGCGCCATCCACGAGCAGCGCCGCCTGCCGATCGGCGGCGCGACGCCCGCCCGGATCGCCGGCTTCTATGCCGATTACGGCGCGGATCCGGAAAAATTCGCGCAGGCGATGACCAGCCCGCAGACCCAGGCCAAGCTGGTGCAGGCGCGCGACTTCCTGCAACGCA
Organism: Lysobacter sp.; assembly: GCA_035515255.1. GTDB lineage: Bacteria > Pseudomonadota > Gammaproteobacteria > Xanthomonadales > Xanthomonadaceae > Novilysobacter. The sequence continues at coordinate 13,956 of DATJBR010000202.1, forward strand.
GCGGGGTCGAGGGCACCCCGTCGCTGATTGTCGCCGGCAAGTACCGGGTGCTGGGCAACAGCGCCCAGGACATGCTGCGCATCGCCGACGCACTGATCCAGCGCGAACGTGCCGGACAACGCCCAAAAACTGAACAGCCGACGCGAAAACCCGCCGCCGGTACTTGAACCGCGACAACGCTCCTCCATTCCTCGGGTACCGCTGAGTATCCTTGGTCGATATTTCCACGCCGGCAGACATCGCGCCGTCGGCAGCACCGACTCACTCCTGGAGATCCTCCTCATGACCTTGCGCCCGGTTTCGCTGTTCCGTCTCGGCCTGACCCTGACCGCCGCCCTCGCCCTCGCCGCGTGCTCTTCGGAAGCGCCAACACCGGCGGCTCCGGCTACGGGCAGCGCCCCGACCGCCGACGCGTCCACCGCCACCGCACCGGCTGCCGCAGCCACTGCCGCCGGCTCGGAAGCCATCGCCCGCACCCCCGGGCCGATCGTGCCGCCCACCGGCCCTGCGCCGGTCGCCGGTTCCGATTATGTCGAGATCGCCGGCGGCCAGCCGTTCCAGCCCAACAGCGGCAAGATCGAGGTGGTCGAGGTGTTCGGTTACACCTGCCCGGCGTGCGCGAACTTCGAGCCGCTGGTCTCCGCCTGGGCGGCCAAGCTGCCGGCCGATGTCGAGTTCACTCCGCTGGCGGCGCCGTTCGGTGGCTTCTGGATGCCGTACGCCAAGGCGTTCTACACCGCCCAGTCCACCGGCCTGCTGGCGCAGACCCACGAGGCGATGTTCAAGGCGATCCATCTTGACCGCTCCCTCGCGCACGACGCCAACGATCAGCAGATCGCCCAGTTCTACGCCCAGTACGGCGCCGACCCGAAGCAGTTCGCCAGCACCATGGCGAGCTTCGCGATCAACGCCAAGATGAGCCGCGCGCAGCAGTTCCTGCAACGCAGCGGCGTTGACTCCACCCCGACCCTGGTGGTGGACGGCAAGTACCGGATCATCAACAAGAGCTGGGAAGAGAGCCTGCGCGTCGCCGAGCACCTGATCGCCGCCGAACGCGCAGCCGGCGTTGCCACCGCCCAGCCGGCCGGCGACGGCGGCTGAGCGGAACCCCGCACACCAACACCATGGCGCAAGCAAATACCGTCGCAGTACCCGTCAACACCCCCCTTGCCGACGCCCCCCGGGCCGCTCCGGCCGGGTCGCGCCGGCTGCGTCTGCTCAGCGCCAACATCCAGGCCGGATCCAGCACGCGCGGCTACCACGACTACGTCGCGCGCAGCTGGTCGCACGTGTTGCCGGCGGGCAACAAGCGCGGCAGCCTGGACCTGATCGCGCAACTGGCCGGCCAGTACGACATCGTCGGCCTCAACGAAGCCGATCCCGGCAGCCTGCGCTCGGGTTTCACCAACCAGACCCAGTATCTGGCCCAGCACGGCGGCTTCGACTACTGGAGCCACCAGCCCAACCGCCGCATGGCGGGGGTGGCCTCCAGCGCCAACGGCCTGCTCAGCAAGCTGGAACCGATCGAGGTGACCGACCACTCGCTGCCGGGACGGATTTCCGGCCGCGGCGTGTTGCTGGCCCGGTTCGGCAACGGCGCCGACGGGCTGGTGGTCGCGATCGCCCACCTGTCGCTGGGCGCCAACTCGCGCAGCGTACAGCTGGGTTTCATTGCCGAGCTGCTGCAGGACCATCGCCATGCGGTGCTGATGGGCGACTTCAACTGCGCGGTCGACCGTCCCGAGATGCAGGCGCTGTTCCGCAATACCCGCCTGCAGCCGCCGGCCTTTGCAGTGCCGACGTTCCCCAGCTGGCAGCCGCAGCGTGCGATCGACCACATCCTGATCAGCGATGGGCTGGGCTGCTCCGGCGCCCGCGCGATGTCCGCCGCGCAGTCGGACCATCTGGCGCTGTCACTGGAACTGGACGTGCCGGACAAGGCGCTGGGCTGAGCCGGGCGCGCCGACAACCGCACCAACAACAACGGCCGAGGGTTTCCCGTCGGCCGTTGTTGTTTTCGGGATGGCGTCATTGACGTTGCCCATCCCTTCCCCACTCAGCGATCAGAAGCGCAGGTCGGCCCGCAGGTAGAAATAACGCCCCCCGGGGATGTCGTAGGTGGAAGCGTCGTAACCGTTGAGCGAGCACGACAGGCAGATCGGCGGGTCCTTGTCGAACACGTTGTTGGCCCCGGCGGTCAGTTGCAGGCCCTTGAACCAGTCGATCCGGTAACCCAGCTGCAGGTCGTGGTAGGTGATCGCGTCCAGCGTATTGGTGCCCTTGACCGGGTTGCTGCAGACCGGGAACGACACCGCATCCCCGCACTGCTCTTCCAGTTCGCTGATGTGGCGCACGCTCCACGATGCGTTCCAGTTGTCACGCCGCCAATCCAGGTTCGCCGTGGACGTCCATTCCGGGATCGCGCTGTCGGTGACCTCGATCCCGACCCCGCGCGGCTGCACCTGCCCGGCCGCGCCGACCGCCTCGTAGCGGGTGACGATGGTGTTCTGCCAGCTCAGCTTGAAGCGACCCGCCGCGGTTTCCGGCAGCGTCCAGAACACATCCGCATCCCAGCCGTCGGTCTTGATCGAGCCCAGGTTGGTCAACCGGTTGTTGAAACCGTTGATGCTGCCCACCGACGAGCGGGTGATGCCGTCGCAGTACAGCGGGTTCAGCGTCTCCACACACAGGTCGAGCTGGGTCTGGGCGTCGATCGCCTGCACCGCACCCTCCAGGCTGTGGCGGTAGAAGGTCAGCTCGAAATCGAGCCGGTCCGACCATGCCACGCCGGACGCGAACGCCGGGCTGAACACCAGGCCGGCGCTGAAGCTGCGCGCGGTTTCCGGCTCCAGATCCGGGTTGCCGCCGGTGGTGACCGAGATCTGCGAGTTCGACTGGGCCGACCCCGGCGGCACGCCGAGCGCGGCGCAGTTGGCCGCGCTGCCGGTCGGCGGCGAGCCGTCCAGGCCGACCAGACACGGGTCGTCGATCTGCAGGTCGCCGCGGCTGGCGGATCCGAACAGTTCGCCGATCGAGGGCGCGCGGAAGCCTTCGGCATAGGTCGCCCGCAGCAACAGTTCGTCAGCCACCTGCCAGCGCAGGCCGTACTTGGGCGTGAACTGGCTGCCGAAGGTCGAGTAGTCCGAGTAGCGGCCCGCCAGGCTCAGGTCCAGGCTCTTGCCGAACGTGCCTTCGCGGATCAGTGGCACGTTGAGTTCGACGTAGGCCTCGCTGACGTCGTACTTGCCCGCGGTCGGCAGCGACGGTACGCCGTTGTAGTGGCTCTCCACAGAACCGTCCGGCATGGTCACGTAGTTGATCGGATCGGGGGTGTAGGAGCCCTCGTAGCGGCGGTGTTCGGCACCGGCCGCGAATGACAGCGGGCCGGCCCACAGGTCGAACAGGTCACCGGACAGGTTGGCCGTGATCTGGTCCAGGCTCTGCTCGCTGCGGTCGCGCACCACCGGCTGGATCCAGGCCAGCATCTCGGGCGTGATCGTGCCAGGCCCGCCGAAGACGTTCAGCGGCACGCAGCCCGGCGTGTTCGCGCAGGTGGCGCCGCTGCTGTCGCTGTCGCCCAGCGCGAGGGCGATGTTGCGGATGTTGTAGGAGCCGTAGTTGGTCTGCTCGGCCTCGTTCTTGCTGGTGGCCACGTTGACGTCCCAGAAGAACGTCTGCTCGTTGCCGAAGCTGCCTTCCAGGCCCGCGGCAAAATACTGCGTGTCGACTTTCTGCTCGTACACGCGCGCGCCGCCCTCGACCGGACGGCGGCCGATCAGCACCAGGTTCGCGCCCGGCCCGCTGGAGATCAGGTCGATACCGAACGGGTTGTACGGGTGCGAGCCGGGGATGGTGATGTCGTCCGCGTACGGGTTGCCGGTACCGGCATCCGGGCCGAGGAAGATCGGCTCCGGCGCGGCCTGGTTGGTCGACTCACGGCGGTTGTACAACGCCTTGGCGTAGGCGTGGACCTTGTCGTTGAAGTAGAACCGATACTGGCCGAACACGCCGGTGCGCTTGGACGGCGTCAGCAGCATGTTGTATTCGGAGAAGTTGAAGCGGTTGGGGGTGCCGAAGCCGATGAAGTCGCCCGGATAAGCGGGAGTCGGCGCGAAGCTGCTGCCGTTGGGCGTGGTGATATTGCAGAACGGCACCGCCGGGGTCGACGGGTCATCGTCGACATCGGTCAGCGGACAGGCGGAGCTCGCCGTGCCGGGGAAGAAGATGAAGCGGCCGTTCGGCGTGGCCGAGCTGCCGAAGGTCAGGCCGGTGCCGGGCGTCGGGAAGCGTGCCTGCTCGCGCGTCTTCGACAGGATCTCCTCCTGGTCGACGTGGCTGATGCCGACGAACAGGTTGCTGCGGTCGGTGTTGAAGCCCCAGGCGATGTCGGCGCCCTTCTGGGTGCCGTCGCCCTTGCCGTACTGGCCGAGGTTGAGCGTGACCTGGCCGCCCTCGAAGTTGCGCCGGGTGATGATGTTGACCACGCCGCCGATCGCATCGGAGCCGTACAGCGACGAGGCGCCGTCCTCGAGCACATCGATACGCTCGATCAGGGCCAGCGGGATCGTGTTGAGGTCGGTGGCCGCACCGACGCCTGAGGCCGAGGCCTCATTGACCCAGCGCATGCCGTCGACCAGCACCAGCACCCGCTTGGGGCCGAGGTTGCGCAGGTCGACCTGGGCCGAACCCGCGCCCACGCCGTCGCCGTTGGGCGAGAAACCGAAGTTGCCCGACGAGTTGAACTTGGTGTTGAGCGCCGAGCCCGAGCCGGTGAGCTCCTGCAGGATGTCGCCGATCGAGGTCAGGCCGGTGCGCTCGATGTCCTCGCGGGTGAGCGTCTGGACCGGCGTCTGCGTCTCGATCTCCGCTTTCCTGATGCGGGTGCCGGTAACCTGGATGCTGTCGAGCGTGGTCGCGCCGCGACGGGTCTGGTCAGTGGGGGTGGAAGGTTCCTGCGCGGTGGCCAGCAAGGGCAACCCGATCAGCAGGCACAACGAGACGGCTTTCACCAACGGGTGACGACGAGGTGCGTTCATCGACTGCTCTCTCCATAAGAGTATTTCGAGGCGTCGCTCCCCTGTCTGCGACGAAGCACCGTTGTAAACAATTCGTAAAGCCGCCACAAGTGGCAAAGAAAAAAGCCGGATTTGGCAAAACCGAGGGAGCGGCGCCAAAGGAGTCGTGAACCGGGTCGAAGTGTCAGCGGGACGCATGGCCTGCTGCGGCCACGCAGTCATTCAACCCCGACCCAAGCAGGTCGTCCGGCGGGTCGAACACCGACCCGATCACGCCTTGTACTGCTTCTCCTCGACAAACCGGGACCCCGCCAGCCGGTTGACGGTGTTCTTGACGTTGATGCGGGCTTCATTGGTGGAATGAACGCCACGCGCGAGCCGGATGAACTCGGCGTCGAACTGCTGTGCCGCCTCCTTGTTCCGCAGCCCGTCCTGGATGTCCCACATCCGCTCGTTGATCGCCTTGAGCTCATCCTTGAGGGTGGCCAGCGTCGGCGTGCCGTCTTCCAGCGGCTGCCACAGCGGCAGCAGGCCGGCGAGCTCGGTGCGGACATTGGCCAATTTGGCCGGATCCTCGATCCGCTCGGCCTTGATCTGGAGGATGGTGATTTTGTCGATCAGCTCGCCGATCGATACAGGGGTCAGGACGGCTTCCACGGGGGCCTCGCATGGCGGTGTGTAGAGGCGCCCATGGTAATGGCCGTACGCCCGCCGGGTCACAACCAACCAGCCACCAGCAGGCTCACCGCCACCACCACCAGGAACAGCGCGAAGATCCGCTTGAGCATGTCGCCGTGCAGGCGGTGCGCCAGCCGGGTGCCCAGCGGTGCGGCAAGTACCGATGCGAACGCCACGCCGATCGCCGCGGGCAGGTAGACGTAGCCGACCGCGTGGTCGGGCAGCGCGCCGGCAGGCGCGTGCAGGGCATACCCCAACGCACTGGCCAGGCCGATCGCGACGCCACACGCCGACGAGGTACCGACCGCACGCACCGGGGTGACGCCGTGCCACACCAGCAGCGGCACAGTCATGCTGCCGCCACCGATGCCGACCACCGCCGACAACGCGCCGATACCGCCACCGGCCACCACCATCGGCACCCCGCGTGGCACGGGAGTGCCGTAGCCGCCATCGCCGGTTCGCAGCCGTGAACGGCCGAACTGCAGTTGCGCCGCCGCCAGCAGGCAGTAGCCGGCGACGATGTAGCGCAGCACGTCATCGTCGAGGCGTACCGCGGTGGCGCTGCCCAGCCAGCCGCCCAGCAACAGGCCCGGCACCATCCACGCGACCGTCGGCCACAGCACGCTGCCTCGACGCGAGTGCGCGCGTGCCGAGGCCGCCGCGGTCATCACGATGCTGGCCAGCGAACTGGCCAGCGCCGCATGCATTGCCGCCTCGGTCGGAATGCCCATCAGCGGCAGCAGCCATGCCAGCGCCGCCACCAGCACCAGGCCGCCACCGACGCCCAGTAGACCGGCCAACACGCCGGCCACGATGCCGAGCAGGGGAAACAGCAGCCATAACGCGCTCATCGACACTCCAGGGATGCACCCGGCAAGAGGAAAACCGGGACGGAGAATACCGGACAGAAACCATGAACCAAGGCCCGACTCCAGCCGGAGTCTGGCGCCCCGGACGCCGACCCAAAGCCATGCGGGCACCGGCTCTGCGCCTCACCCGCACAGCGCGCGCAACACCGCAGGCCACCGATAAAGGGTTCATCGGGGCTGGGCTATAGTCGTTTGATGCTGCCCAGAATCCTGCCCATCGTACTCGCCACGCTGGCGACCTCGTTCGCCACCACCGCCTGCGCACGCTCCGCCCCCACTGCACCTCCGCCTGCTGCGACTCCCACGGCAACGGTATCGACGACACCATCGGCCACACCCGTCCAACCGTTGGTCGACCTGCAGCGGCTGCGGATCGGCGCGGCAATCGAGGCAGCCGAGCAGGGCCGTTTCGATGCCGCCCAGTACGCCGATCTCGCCGATCATCCGCTGTTCCGCTGGGTCGAATACGCCAACCTGCGTCGCGACATCGACCTCCTTCCACCGGCGCAAGCCAACGCCTTCCTGCAGCAGTACCGTGACAGTGCGGTCGGCGGGGAGTTCCGCCCGCTGTGGGTGGCCGCCAGCGCGCGTCGCGACGATCCGGCCTCGGTGCTCACCGCCTGGAGCGACAAGCTCACTGCCCCCCGGCTGCGTTGCGTACGACTCAATGCACAGCTGTCGCTGGGCCGGACCGATGCGCCGTGGACACAGGATGCGCAGGCGATCTGGAACAGCAGCGGCAAATCGCTGCCCGACGAATGCGATCCGGTATTCACCGCCCTGGGCGAACGCGGTGGACTGCCGCCGGCCATGCGTTGGAGCCGACTTGAGAAGGCCGCCACCGAATGGCAATCCGGGGTGATGCGCAGCGCCTCGCGCGGCCTGCCTGCGGGCGAGCGCGAGCTGGCCGAGGAATACGCATCCTTCCTGGAGGCACCGCATCCGCGCGCACTGAACTGGCCGAAGACCGACCGCAGCCGCCTGATCGCCTCGCAAGGGTTGGCCAAGCTGGGCAAGGCCGATCCCGACCGCGCCGAAGCCCTGCTGCCGCAGTACGCCAACGCGCTTGGCTTCACCGAGGCCGATCGCGGGCGGGTGATGTACCAGGTCGCGCTGTGGACGGTGGCGTCCTACCTGCCGGACTCCGCACGCCGGCTCAATCTGGTGCCTGCGGCCAGTTATGACGAGCGCCTGCACGAATGGCGCGTGCGCGAAGCGCTGTCGCGTTCGGACTGGCCGGCCGCGCTGGCCGCGATCCGCCAGATGGGCGACAGGCAACGCAACGATTCGCGCTACGCCTATTTCGAGGCGCGGCTGGCCGAGCTGGCGGGCGAGCGGACCACCGCGCAGGCGAAATACCGGGCTGCCGCCCGTCACGCCGAATTCCATGGTTTCCTCGCGGCCGACCGGATCGGCCAGCCGTACGCACTGTGCCCGTCAACCGTCGATGCCGATCCCGCAACAAGAAGCGCGGTGGCCGCCAACCCCGCCCTGCAGCGCGCGATCGGCCTGCACCTGCTCGGTCGCCACGACTGGGCGGTGAAGGAGTGGAGCGATGCCCTGGCCGGTTTCAACGACACCCAGCGCCAGGTCGCCGTGCAGATCGCACAGGCCAACGGCTGGTTCGATCGCGCGGTGTTCTCGCTGGGCAAGGCACCCGGCGAGATGCAGTTGTACAACCTGCGTTTCCCGCTGCACCACGATGCCTCCATCCGGCGCGAAGCGGCGCGCAACGGCATCGATCCGGCCTGGGTCGCGGCCGAGATCCGCGCCGAAAGCATCTTCAATCCGAAGGCACGTTCGGGCGCGAACGCGATGGGCCTGATGCAGGTCATCCCGGCCACCGGCGCCGCCGTCGCCCGCCGCATCGGCCAGGCGTGGACCGGCGCGGACAGCCTGTACGAACCCGACACCAACATCACGCTGGGCACCGCCTACCTGCGCCAGATGCTCGACCAGTACGGCGGCAAGCCGTACTTCGCGATCGCCGGCTACAACGCCGGCCCGGCGCCGCTGGGCCGCTGGCAATCGCAGCGCCCCGGGATGGATCCGGACTTCTGGATCGAGACCATCAGCTACAAGGAAACCCGCGAATACGTCGCCCGCGTGCTCGCTTTCAGCGTGATCTACGACTGGCGGCTGGATGGCGATGCACTGCGCCTCAGCGACCGCCTCGAAGGCCGCACCAATGCGCCACGCAAGCCGTTCATGTGCCCGCTGCCCAATGCGGTGGCGGCCTCGTGATGCAGACCTACCTGGTGGGCGGCGCGGTGCGTGACCGGCTGCTCGGCCTCACCCCCGGCGACCGCGACTGGGTCGTCGTCGGCGAGACCCAGGCGTCGATGGAAGCCGCCGGCTTCGAGTCGGTGGGGCGAGATTTCCCGGTCTTCCTGCATCCCGACACCGGCGAGGAATACGCACTGGCCCGCACCGAGCGCAAGTCCGGCCGCGGCTACCGCGGGTTTGTGGTCGATGCCGACCCGTCGGTGACGCTGGAGGAGGATCTCGGCCGCCGCGACTTCACCATCAACGCGATGGCCCAGGACGCGCAGGGCGAGCTGGTGGACCCCCACGGCGGGGCGGTCGACCTGCAGGCG
>DATJBR010000203.1:0-11393 GCA_035515255.1 Lysobacter sp.
CTGTCGCGCAGCACGCGGATCGGCTTGTTCCGCTTGACCACGCCCTCCACCACCATGCAGCCGGCGACGGCACCGAACTTGGAGCTGCGGAACACGTCGCGGACCTCGGCGTTGCCGATGATCTCCTCGCGGATCTCCACGCCCAGGATGCCGGACGCCACCTGCTTCACCTGGTCGATCACGTCATAGATGATCGAGAAGTAGCGCAGGTCCACGCCGTTGGTCTCGATGACCTTGCGCGCCGAAGCATCCGCACGGACGTTGAAGCCGATGATCGTGGCCTTGGAGGTCGATGCCAGCTGCGCATCGGACTCGTTGATGCCGCCGACGCCGGAGCCGATCACGTTGATGCGGATCTCGTTGGTGGACAGCGCCGTCAGCGCCTCGCGCAGGGCCTGCACCGAGCCCTGCACGTCAGCCTTGATGATCAGCGGCAGGCTGAGCTGGTCTCCACCCTGGCCCAGCTGGGCCATGATGTCCTCCATCCGGTTGCCGCCCTGTGCGACCAGGCGCGACTCGCGACGCTGGGCATCACGCTGTTCGGCAACGTCCTTGGCCAGGCGCTCGTCCTCGACCACGACGAAGTCGTCGCCGGCATCGGGCACGCCCGACAGGCCAAGCACCTGCACCGGGATCGACGGGCCTGCCGACTCGACCTGCGAACCGGTCTCGTCGAACAGCGCCCGCACGCGGCCGTACTGCACACCGCACACCAGGTAATCGCCCTTTTTCAACTCGCCCTGCTGGACCAGCACGGTGGCCACCGGACCGCGGCCCTTGTCGAGCGCGGACTCGATCACCACACCGTTGGCGCGACCATCGGCGACCGCGCGCAACTCCAGGAACTCGGCCTGCAGTGAAATCGCATCCAGCAGGCCGTCGATGTTCTGGCCCGTCTTGGCGGACAACTCCACGAACTGGGTTTCACCACCGAACTCTTCGGCCACGACCTGCTGCTCAAGCAATTCGTTCTTGACCCGCAGCGGATCTGCGGACGGCTTGTCGACCTTGTTGATTGCCACGATCAGCGGCACACCGGCGGCGCGGGCATGCTGCACCGCTTCGATGGTCTGCGGCTTGACGCCATCGTCGGCAGCCACCACCAGCACCACGATGTCGGTCAGCTTGGCACCGCGCGCACGCATCGAGGAGAACGCGGCGTGGCCCGGGGTATCAAGGAAGCTGATGACGCCCTTGTCGGTTTCGACATGGTAGGCGCCGATATGCTGGGTGATGCCGCCGGCCTCGCCGGTGGCGATCTTGGTGCGCCGGATGTAATCGAGCAGCGACGTCTTGCCGTGATCGACGTGTCCCATGATGGTCACGACCGGCGGACGGACCACCTTCTCGGCGTCGAGGTTCTCGACGTGGGCCAGCAGGACGTTCTCGACGTCGGCGGCATCGGCCCGGACCACGTTGTGGCCCAGCTCCTCGGTCACCAGCGCCGCGGTGTCATGGTCGATGCTCTGGGTGATGGTGGCCATCACGCCCATCTTGAACAGCGCCTTGACCACCTCGCCGCCCTTCAGCGACATCTTCTGGGCGAGGTCGGCAACGGTGATCGTCTCGCCAATCGCGACATCGCGCACGATCGGTGCGGTCGGACGGGTGAAGCCGGTGCCGGTACGCGACTGGTCGCTCTGGCGGCGCGGCTTGGCGCGGCCACGGACGCTGGTGGTGCGACGCGCGCGGTCGGAGGCACTCAGGTGCATCTGACCGGCAAAACGCTTGTTGCGGTCATCGTCGTCGGCACCGGCCGTGATCGCGTTCGAGCCGCGCGTCTTGTGACGCGGGGCTGCGGCACGATCATCCGCACGCGGGGCCGCCGGCTTGGGATGGCCATGACCGTGGGTTGCGGGTGCCGCCTTCGGCGGTGCAACCACGCCGTCATCCGCGACGACCGGGGTAGTCGGCGCTGTCTTGGCAACAAGCGCCTCTTCGGCCTTGCGACGCTCGGCTTCTTCGGCCTCGCGCTTGATCCGCTCTGCTTCATCGGCACGACGCTTGTCGGCTTCCGCCAGCATCTTCTGCTCGGCCAGGTTGCGCTGCCTGGATTCCTCCAGCTTGCGCAGGATTTCGGCACGCTCGTCGGTCGGTTCGGCATGATCCCCGTCCGGACGAACCACGGTGACCTTCTTCCGCACCACGACATCGACGGTCGCGCGGCTCTTGCCGCCGCCCACCGTGAGTTCCTGCTTGCGGCTGCGGTTGAGGGTGATTTTCCTGGGCGCATCGGTGGCCAACGGCGCTTCGGCCTTGCCATGGGTACGACGCAGGAAGCCGAGCAGTTTCACCTTCTCGGTACTGGTGACGGCCTGATCGGGGCCACTGAAGGGCATACCGGCCTCGGCCAACTGCTCCAGCAACTTCTCGACCGGCGTATTCACCAGTTGGGCCAACTTGCGGATGGTGGTTTGCTGCGACATTCGGTTTCCGTGTCCTGTGGCACGGACCAGTGCCCGTGCGTGATGTTGCATTCTAGCGGCTGGGCTGCGTGAGCCCGTTCAAAACCCTGACCGTGTTACTTGACCGCCTTACTCGAACCAGTGCTTGCGCGCTTCCATGATCAGCGCGGCGGCACGTGCTTCGTCGACGCCTTCCAGATCGGTCAGCTCGTCGGTGGCCAGATCGGCCAGGTCGTCGCGGGAAACCACGCCGCGGGACGCCAGCGCGAAGGCCAGTTCCTCGTCCATGCCTTCCAGCGCCAACAGGTCCTCGGCGGGGTGCTGCTCGACCAGTTCCTCTTCGGCGGCCAGCGCCTCGTTGAGCAGGGCATCGCGGGCGCGGGCGCGCAGCTCCTCGACGATGTCCTCGTCGAACCCTTCCACCGCGAGCAGTTCGCCAACGGGGACGTAGGCGATTTCCTCGACCGTGCTGAAGCCCTCGGTGACCAGGATGGTGGCGATTTCCTCGTCGACCTCCAGCTTGCTCTGGAACAACTGGCGCGCGACAGCCTGCTCGGCTTCGGACTTCTCAGTCACCTGATCCTGCGTCATCACGTTCAGCTGCCAACCGGCCAGGCGGCTGGCCAGGCGTACGTTCTGGCCGCCCTTGCCGATCGCCTGGGCCAGGCGGTCTTCCGCGACCGCCAGATCCATCGAATGCTTGTCCTCATCGACGATGATCGACTGCACCTCGGCCGGCGCCATCGCGTTGATCACGAACTGGGCCGGATTGTCCGACCACAGCACGATGTCGACACGCTCGCCGTTGAGTTCGTTGGTCACCGCCTGTACGCGCGAACCGCGCATGCCGATGCAGGCACCGATCGGATCGGTGCGATTGTCGTGCGCGAGCACCGCGATCTTGGCGCGATCGCCCGGATCGCGCGCGCAACCCATGATCGACACCAGGCCCTGGCCGACTTCCGGCACCTCGAGCTTGAACAGTTCCATCATGAATTCCGGGGCGGCGCGACTGATGAACAGCTGCGGGCCACGCGGCTCGGTGCGGACGTCGTACAGGTAGCCGCGCACGCGGTCGCCGGCGCGCAGCACGTCGCGCGGAATGCCCTTGTCCTTCGGGATGATCGCCTCGGCGTTGCCGCCCAGGTCGACATAGATGTTGCCGCGTTCCACACGCTTGACGATACCGGTGACCAGCTCGCCGACGCGGTCCTTCCAGGCATCGACCACCTGCGCACGCTCGGCTTCGCGCACACGCTGCACGATCACCTGCTTGGCGGCCTGGGCGGCAATGCGGCCGAACTCCGGATTGTCGATCTGCTCGTCGATGTAATCGCCGACCTCGACGCCCTCGACCTCGTCGACGGCATCCATCAGACGGATCTGGCGGTCCGGCGACTCCATCACCACGTCATCGGCGACCACTTCCATCCGGCGGAAGGTCTCGTAGCTGCCGTCCTCGGGATTGATCTTGACCCGGACCAGCACGTCTTCGTCCTGGTAGCGCTTCTTCGCGGCCGATGCCAGTGCGGCCTCGATGGCCTCGAGGATCACCGATTCCGGAACGCCCTTTTCATTGGCTACCGCATCAACGACCAGCAACAGTTCCTTGCTCATCTCGTTACTCCGCCGAGGTCGGCTTGGCCGCCGCCGGCTTGTTGGTTGGTTTGTTGGTTGGATTCTTGCGCAGGCCCGGCTTCGCGCCGGGCTTGACGGGGGCCAGCCCCAGCGCGGCCCAGTCCGGAACCAGCCGCGCCTTGTCGATATTGTCCAGCGCGACCATGAACTTCACGTCGTCGACCAGGAAGGTTATGCCGTCGTCCGCGACTTGCGCGATCACTCCGGTCAGGCGCCGACGGCCGTCCTGCGGCAATCGCAACGTGACCTTGGCGGTCTCGCCACGGAACCGGCTGAAATGCGCCTGTGTGAACAGCGGACGGTCCAGGCCCGGCGAGGAAACCTCAAGCGTGTAGTTGCCGCTGATCGGGTCCTCGACATCCAGCTGCGCCGAGACTTCCCGGCTGACGGCCTCGCAGTCCTCGATCGACACCGCGGGCGGCAGTTCATCATCACCGGCCGCAGTCAACCCGCTCGCCGGCACATCGATGTACAACCGCACTACCGCGCCGCCCGGGGACGGCAGGTACTCGATGCCCAACAACTCGACGCCCAGCGACGCCACAGTAGGCGCCAGCATCTGGGTAATTTCGGCCGCTTTGTCCGTCACGCGTTGCTTACTCCTGCGATTGGCGACTGGCGCATCGATTGGGCGGGTCAATCCGGCAAGCCCGGCTTGAATGACGTTGCCTGCATGGAGCCGACCTGGTCGATCCGACTCCGAAAAACCCGTCCGGTAAAAACAACAAAGGACCCGAAGGGCCCCTTGTCCGTACCGCTGGATGTCGGTGTGATACGCGAGCAGAGCGCATCACCAAAGCCCGAGCTGTCGATCTAAAAAAGAAAGCCTCGTATCGAGGCTCTCCGTGGACCGCCATTACAACGCGATCCCGATCTGAAGCTGGTAGCGGGGGCAGGATTTGAACCTGCGACCTTCGGGTTATGAGCCCGACGAGCTGCCAGACTGCTCCACCCCGCATCAGGCCGCCCATAGTAGCGGCGGACTTTGAACTTCGCAAGCCCTTTCGGACTTTTCATCGCACGACGCGCTGGCGCGCCGCTTACACCCGGAAGCCGATGACCGGGCTTCCTCCCCTTGCGGGCCGCGAAGCATACCCGATCTACCGGTGGATACGCAACGTCATTCGTTCGCTGTCAACAATGCACCCGTTCAGGGCGCAACTTCTGCGGGGATTCAGATACCGAAAGAGCGCTGGCACCATTCCATGATCGGGCTCCAGGCCAGCCCCAACGCCAGCAATGCCAGGGCATTGACGCCGAACACGACACGCAGTGGGCGGTTCTGCGACGGCGGCGGCATCTCACCGACCGGCTCGTCGAAATACATCGCCTTGACCACGCGCAGGTAGTAGAACGCGCCCACCACGGCAAATACGATGCCGACGATCGCCAGCCAGAGCATGTCGCCCTGGACCGCGGCCTGCAGCACCGCCAGTTTGGCCCAGAATCCGATGAACGGCGGAATACCCGCCAGCGAAAACATCACCAGCAGGACCATCCCCGCCATCCAAGGATCACGCGCATTCAGGCCCTTGTAATCGACGATCTCGTCGGCCTCGAAGCCGCGGCTGGACAGCACCACGATCGCGCCGAAGGCGGCCGCGGCCATCAGGGCGTAGCTGATCGAGTAGAACATCGCGGCGGCAAACCCGCCCGGTCCGGCACCGGCGAAACCCATCAGCAGGAAGCCGACATGCGAGATGGTGGAATACGCGAGCATCCGCTTCAGGTTGCCCTGCATGATCGCGCCGAGGTTGCCGAGCGCCAGCGACAGCACCGCCAACGCGGCCAACATGATCCGCCAGTGGTCATCGACCGGCCCCACGCCCTGCTCGAGCAGGCGGAAGGTCATGCCGAACGCGGCCAGCTTGGGTGCGGAACCGATGAACAGGGTGATCGGCGTCGGCGCGCCGTGGTAGACGTCCGGCAGCCACATGTGGAACGGCGCGGCACCGAACTTGAAACCGATGCCTGCCACCGCGAACACCACGCCGGTCACCAGCATCGTGTAGGACGGCGTGGTCTGTGCCGCCAGCGCGATCGCGCTGAGGTCCAGTGTGCCGGTGGCGCCGTAGATCAGCGACAGGCCGTACAGCAACAAGCCCGACGCCAGCGAACCCAGCACGAAATACTTGATGCCCGCTTCCGAGGCCATCGAGTTGTCGCGGTCGATCGCCACCAGCGCGTAGGAGCACAGCGCGAGCATCTCGAGCCCGATGTAGATCATCACCAGGTTGCCGGCCGACACCAGCAGCATCATGCCCAGCGCCGCGAACAGCATCAGTACCGACATCTCGCCCTTGTACAGGCCACGCTCGCGCATGTACGGCCACAGGTAGACCATCGACAACGCCGTGGCCAGGCCGATACCGATCTTCAGCACGTCGGCCAGGGTATCGCGCACGAACATCCCGCTGAACACGACCCCGTGGCCGCCCACGCCGCAGGCAAGCAGGGCCGTCGTCGCCAGCAGCAACGCGATCGACAGCACATGGATGGCGACACGCCGCTGGTCGCTCAGGAACAGGTCGAGCATCAGCAGCGCGAACGCGCCACCGACCAATACCAGTTCTGGCAACAGCGGCAGCAATTCAGCGGCGGAACGTACGTGAATCATTGGCAATCTCTGATAGGTCGGGCGCCGATGGCGCGCATGGCCGACTGGACGTGCAATGCAACTTGGATGAATCGGAACCGGATGAACCTGAACCGGATTACAGCTTGGAAGCGGCGATCTGCATCGCGAGGTTGGCGATCGTGGGCTCCATCATGTCGGTCAGCGGCTTCGGCCACACGCCCAACAACAACGTGCCGGCAGCGAACACGCCGAGCACGAAAAGCTCGCGGCCATCCAGATCCTTCATCGCCGCCACCTTGGCGTTGCCCACCGGCCCCCACAACACGCGCTTGACCAGCCACAGGCTGTAACCGGCGCTGATGATCAGGGTCACAGCGGCCACCAGCGCGATCAGCGGATGCTTCTGGAAGCTGGCCAGGATGACCATGAACTCGCCGACGAAGCCGGAGGTGCCCGGCAGACCGGAGTTGGCCATCGCGAACAGCACGTAGAACACCGCAAAGACCGGCATCAGGTTCGCCACGCCGCCGTAATCCTTGATCCGGCGGGTATGCAGGCGGTCGTACAGCACGCCGATGCTGGTGAACAGCGCCGCCGAGATGAAGCCGTGGCTGACCATCTGCACCATCGCGCCCTGCAGGCCGAGCCGCGCGGCGTCGAGGTTGCCGTAGTCGCGCACCAGCCCGAAGGCGATGAACGTGCCGAGGGTCACGAAGCCCATGTGCGCGACCGAGGAGTACGCGATCAGCCGCTTCATGTCGTCCTGGACAAGCGCGACCAGACCGACGTACACCACCGCGATCAGGCTCAGCGCGATCAGCAGCCAGGCCCATTCGGCGCCGGCGTCGGGCACGATCGGCAATGCGAAGCGCAGGAAACCGTAGCCGCCGATCTTCAGCATGATCGCGGCCAGGATCACCGAACCCGCGGTCGGCGCCTCGACGTGGGCATCGGGCAACCAGGTGTGCACCGGGAACATCGGGATCTTGATCGCGAACCCGAGCAGGAATCCGAAGAAGATCCAGGTCTGCTCGGTCGCCGTCAGCGGCAGCTGCACCATGTCGGCGATCTGCCAGCTGCCACCCTTCATGTACAGGTAGATCAGCGCGATCAGCATGAACACCGATCCGAGGAACGTGTACAGGAAGAACTTGAGCGCGGCATAGACCCGGCGCGGGCCGCCCCAGACACCGATGATGATGAACATCGGAATCAGCATGCACTCGAAGAACACGTAGAACAGCATCGAGTCGAGCGCGCAGAACACGCCGATCATCAGTCCTTCGAGGATCAGGAACGACGCGTAGTACTGGCTGACGCGCTTGTCCACGCTCCAGGCACCGACCAGCACCAGCGCCGAGGTCAGCGTGGTCAAGCCGATCAGCGGGACGGAGAAACCGTCCACGCCGAAGTGGTAGCGGATGTCGAACGCCGGGATCCACGGTTTGTCCTCGACGAACTGCATCGCTGCGGTACCGAAATCGAATCCGGTGAACAACAGCACGCTCAGCGCGAAGGTCACGGTCGCCACGCCCGTGGCAAACCAGCGCGCGGCGTTCGCACGCTCGTTACCGAAAGCGAGGGTGAACAGGCCGCCGACAATCGGCAGCCACACAAGCAGGCTCAGCAAGGGAAGCGCGCTCTGTAAGGGCTCGGGGGTCACGTCGCGGTCCTTGTCAGATCAGGTTACGGATGAGCGCGGCCAGCAACACGATCAGGCCGAGAATCATCACAAAGGCGTAGTGGTACAGGTAGCCGGACTGGATCCGGCGGCTCAGGTTGGCGATCAACTCGACCACGCGGACGCTGCCGTTGACGGCGGCGCCGTCGATCACGTGGCTGTCGATCACCCGCGAGGCCTGGCCGAGCTTGACGCTGCCTCCGGCCAGTCCCCGGATCCACAGCGCATCGAAGCCGTACTTGTCCTCGAGCACGCGGATCGGCCAGGCGAACACACGACGCGCCTTGGCGGGCAGTTCGGGCTTCCACAGATACATCACCGTGGCCAGCGCAAAACCACCGAAGGCCAGCCAGAACGTCGGCGCCTTGAACCCGTGCAGCGCGAACGCAACCGGACCGTGCCAGACATCCTTCGCCAGCGTCGCAACCACGTCGCGGGCGGCGACCAGATCGATCGCACCGAGGAAGAACGGCAGCTGGTCGACCTCGCCGCTCCAGCTGGTTCCGAACAGCATCGGGCCTGCGGTGAAGAAGCCGATCAGTACCGACGGGATCGCCAGCAACACCAGCGGCAGGGTCACCGTCCATGGCGACTCGTGGGGTTCGTGGACGCCTTCCTGGCCGTGGTCGACATGATCATCCGCATGCGCCGGCGGCGCGTCGCGGAAACGCTCCTTGCCGTGGAAGGTCAGGTACAGCAGGCGGAAGCTGTAGAACGCGGTCACGAACGCACCCAGCAGCACGGCCCAATACGCGTACTGGAAGATCCAGCCGCCTTCCAGACTGGCGTGGTGCGCCGCCTCGATGATCGTGTCCTTGGAATAGAAGCCACTGAAGAACGGCGTGCCCACCAGCGCCAGCGTGCCGATCAGCATCGTCCAGTAGGTGACCGGCATGTACTTCCGCAGGCCGCCCATCTGGCGCATGTCCTGCACGTGGTGCATGCCGATGATCACCGAACCGGCCGCCAGGAACAGCAGCGCCTTGAAGAATGCATGGGTCATCAGGTGGAACACCGCCGCGCTGTAGGCCGACACGCCCAACGCGACCGTCATGTAGCCCAGCTGCGACAGGGTCGAATACGCCACCACCCGCTTGATGTCGTTCTGCACCATGCCGATCAGGCCGGTGAAGAACGCCGTGGTCGCACCGATGAACAGCACGAACTGCAGGGCGGTTTCGGAAAACTCGAACAGCGGCGACATGCGCGCGACCATGAAGATGCCCGCGGTCACCATCGTGGCCGCGTGGATCAACGCCGAGATCGGGGTCGGGCCTTCCATCGAGTCCGGCAGCCAGACGTGCAACGGCACCTGGGCCGATTTGCCCATCGCACCGATGAACAGGCAGATGCAGATCACGGTGGCGACCGACCACTCGTGACCGGCCAGGATCGACACCTTCTGCTCGGCCAGGCTGGGTGCGTTGGCGAACACGGTCGCGTAATCCAGCGAACCGAACCACCACACCACCGCAGCGATGCCGAGGATGAATCCGAAGTCGCCGACCCGGTTGACCATGAACGCCTTGAAGTTGGCGAACACCGCGGTCGGACGCTTGAACCAGAAGCCGATCAGCAGGTACGACACCAGGCCCACGCCTTCCCAGCCGAAGAAAAGCTGCAGGAAGTTGTTGCTCATCACCAGCATGAGCATCGCGAACGTGAACAGGCTGATATAGCTGAAGAAGCGCTGGTAACCGTCGTCATCGGCCATGTAGCCGATGCTGTAGAGGTGCACCAGCAGGGATACGAAGGTGACGACCACCATCATCATCGCGGTCAGCTTGTCGACCATGAAGCCGATGTGCGCCTCGAACCCGCCGACCTTGAACCAGGTGTAGATGTTCTCGTTGAACGGCGCCGCGCCCTGCCCCACCAGTTGCCACAACACCCAGCCCGACAGCGCGCAGCTGATGGCCACGCCCAGGATGGTGATGCTGTGCGCACCCGCCCGGCCGATCCTGCGGCCGAAAAAGCCGGCAACGATCGTGCCCACCAGTGGTGCAAGCACGATGGCAAGCAGCGCCGTCTTGGAAACGACGAATTCCATACCCGACATCGGATCAGCCCTTCATCAAATCGATTTCGGCGACGTTGATCGTGCGCCGGTTGCGGAACAGCGTGACGAGGATCGCCAGGCCGATGGCGGCCTCGGCTGCGGCCACGGTCAGGATGAAGAACACGAACACCTGGCCGGACGGATCGCCGAGTTGACGCGAGAACCCAATGAAATTGATGTTGACCGACAGCAGCATCAATTCGATGCACATCAGCAGCACGATCACGTTCTTGCGGTTGATGAAAATGCCCGCAACGGAGATGCAGAACAGCACCGCACCCAGGGCAAGGAAATGGCCCAGGGCCAATCCGGAAGCAACCACGTCCATCACTTGCCCTCCTCGGGGTTGGCATCGTCGGCGTTGTCACGCAACGCTGCCGGCGTCGACGCGTCCATCTTGACCATGCGCAGGCGATCGGCGACCCGCACGCGCACCTGGTCGCCCGGATTCTGCTTCTTGCCGCCCTCGCGGATAGGCCGCAGGGTCAGCGTCACCGCCGCGATCACCGCAATGGTCAGGATCACCGCCGCAGTCTCGAACGGCAGCAGGAAGCGGGTGAACAGCGCATGCGCCACCCACTCGGTATTGCCCACGTTCGCCGCGGTCGCACCGTCCACCGGGAACGGTGTCTGCATCTGGGCGCGGGCACCGATCAGCATCAGCATCTCGACCAGCATCACCGCCGCGACCACCAGGCCGACCGGCAGGAAGCGCACGTACCCCTCGCGCAGCCCGACGATGTCGATGTCCAGCATCATCACCACGAACAGGAACAGCACCATCACCGCGCCGACGTAGATCACCACTAGCGCAACGCCGAGGAACTCGGCCCCGGCGAGGATCCAGGTGCAGGCGATCGTGAAGAAGGTCAGCACCAGGAACAGCGCGGAATGCACCGGGTTGCGTGCGCCGATCACCGCGACGGCGGAGAGCACGGCCGCGGTGGCGAAGGCGTAGAAGGCGATCAGGGTGAAGTCCATCGGGTCCTCAGCGGAAGGCTGCGTCTGCGGCGCGGCGCTCGGCGATCTCCG
>DATJBR010000204.1:0-4440 GCA_035515255.1 Lysobacter sp.
ACTCGCCGACCTCGGCGGCCGCCTGCGTGGTCGCCCGCTGAAGGGCGATGGCCACTTCGCGATGCACGGCGCCCCGGCCACCGGTGGCAGCGACCGCTACGAAGGCGAGCTCGCGCTGGGCCTCGGCGACAGCCGCATCGACGCCCGCGCCAGCTACGGCGAGCGCATCGACATCGACGCCCGCCTGACGCCGCTGGCGCTGGCGGACCTGCTGCCCGACGCCGCCGGCAGCCTGCGCGGCAACCTGCACGTGAGCGGGCCGGCCAACGCCCCCGACCTCCGCGCCGATCTGGACGGCACTGGCCTGCGCTACGGCGACCATGCCGCCGCCGGCCTGCAGATCAACGGTACATTGCCGTGGCGTCGCGGCAATGGTCACCTCACGATCCGGGCCACCGACCTGATCGCCGGCATGGCGCTGGACAGCCTCGCGGTCGACGCCCGTGGCGCGGTGGAGCGGCTGACGCTGGCCGCCCGTGCGGGCAGCCCGATCGGCGCACTTGATCTGGATGCCAGCCTCGCCAAGCACGGCGCCCGCTGGCAAGGCGAGCTCGCCGGCCTGCAACTGGACCTGCAACGCGGCGCGGACTGGCGGCTGCAGCAGGCGACCGGCTTCACTTGGACGCCCACACCGACCAGTAGCCTGGCAACCCTCGACCGTGCCTGCCTGGCGTCCAGCGCCGGCGGCACGCTGTGCGTCGATGCCGATTGGCCACGCCGCGGCATCAACATCGCTGGTGAGGGCCTGCCCCTCACCCTCGCCGAGCCCTACCTGCCCGAACGCGAACACCGCCAGCCCTGGCTGCTGCGCGGAGAGATCGCGATCGGCGCCCGGCTGCGCCCGCTCGGCAACGGATGGGACGGCGAGGCGCGGATCAGCTCGACCGGCGGCGGCATCAAGAACAGCCCACGCTCGCGCACCGAACTGTTGCGCTACGACCACCTGCTGCTGACCGCGAACTTCCGTCCACAGGGGATCGAGGCGGTGTTCGGCACCGGCTTCAACGACGACGGCCGGATCGACGCCCGCATCACCACCGGCTGGGACGAATGGTCGCCGCTGGCCGGCGAGATCGCGCTGGACACCGACGAGCTGACCTGGATGGAGCTGTTCTCACCCGACATCGTCGAGCCGACCGGCCGCCTGTCCGGCCGCATCGCCCTGGCCGGCACCCGCAGCCAACCGCAGCTGGGCGGGCAGGCGCGGCTGGCAAATTTCAGCACCGAACTGCCGGCGCTGGCGATCACCCTGCGCGACGGCAACGTGCAACTGGATGCGCTCGCCGACGGCACCGCGAAGATCCACGGCAGCGTGCGTTCGGCCTCCAGTGCGGGCAATCCCGGCGACGGCGTGCTGACCGTCGACGGCAGCCTGGGCTGGCAGGGCGATGACACACCGCTGGTGCTCGACCTGCGCGGTACCGACGTGCTGGTGTCCGACAGCCTGGACCTGCGCGCGGTCGCCAGCCCGGAGCTGCAGCTGCGCTACCAGGCCGGCCAGCCGCTGCGCCTGACCGGCCGCGTGCGCGTGCCGGAGGCGCGGATCAACCTGGAGCGGCTCGACCAGGGCGTGTCGGCGTCCGAGGACGTGGTGGTGCTGGATCCGGTCGATCCCGATGAAGGCCCGGGCACGCCGCTGGACATGGACCTGGTCATCCTGCTGGGCGAACAGGTGCACATGAACGGCTTCGGCCTGGACGGCAAGCTCGGCGGCGGCCTGCGCCTGATCGCCCGTCCCGGCCGCGAGATGACCGCGACCGGCACCATCAATGTCGCCGGCCAATACAAGGCCTACGGCCAGGACCTGCGCATCACCCGCGGCCAGCTGGACTGGTCCAACGACCCGATCGCCAACCCGGTCATCCGGCTGCGCGCCGAGCGGGTGATCGGCGATGTCACCGCCGGCGTGGATGTCAGCGGCCGTGCGAGCGCGCCGCAGGCCGAGGTCTGGTCGAACCCGGCCAGCTCGCAACCCGAAGCGCTGGCCTACCTCACCCTCGGTCGCCCGCTGTCGACCCTGAGCGGCAGCGAGCGCGGCGACCTCAACGCCGCCAGCGCCGCGCTCACCGCCGGCGGCAGCCTGCTGGCCTCGCAGCTGGGGGCGAAGATCGGCCTGGACGATGCCGGCGTGATGCAGAGCCGCGCGCTGGGCGGCAGCGTGTTTGGCGTGGGCAAGCAGCTCTCGCCCCGGCTGTATGTCGGCTACGGCGTGTCGCTGCTCGGCACCGGCCAGGTCCTCACCCTGAAGTACCTGCTCGACCACGGCTTCGACATCGAGATCGAATCGAGCACGATTGAGAACCGCGGCTCGGTCAACTGGCGCAAGGAAAAGTAGGTCGCGACGACGGGCCGACCGTGTCGGCTCCGCAAGGACGCATCGATCGCAGGGCAACGCGCGCAGGCAAGCCAAATGGATCGTGTGCAAAGCCGGCCTCGCGCCGGCCCGCTATTTCCCGGATGTGCCTATCAAGTGGCCGAGTTTGTCCTGCTTGGTCAACAGGTAGCGCCGGTTGCAGGCGTTGTGGCCGACCAGGATCGACTGCCGCTCGCTGACGGCGATGCCCAGCTTCTGCAGCGCCACGACCTTGGCCGGGTTGTTGGTCATCAGGCGCAGCGCGGTCACTCCGAAGTGCGCCAGCATCGATTGGCACAGGCCGTAGCCGCGCAGGTCGGCGGCAAAGCCGAGCGCCTCGTTGGCCTCGACCGTGTCGGCGCCGGTGTCCTGCAGGTGGTAGGCGCGGATCTTGTTGATCAGACCGATTCCGCGACCTTCCTGGCGCAGGTACAGCACCATGCCGCGGCCTTCGGTGGCGATGCGCTTGAGCGCGTCCTCCAGCTGTGCGCCGCAGTCGCAGCGCTGGCTGAACAGGGCATCCCCGGTCAGGCATTCCGAGTGCACCCGGGCCAGCACCGGCCCGCCGTCGGCCAGATCACCCAGGGTCAGGACGACATGCTCCTTGCCGGTCGCTCGGTCGATGAAGCCATGCAGGCGGAACGTCGCCCACGGTGTCGGCAGGTCGCAGCTGTCGATGTACTCCGCCTCCTGCGTCACGACCATGGGCCTGCCACCGGGTGCCGTTGCATGCACGTTGTCACCGGCCTCCGGCGAGGGATCGGTGTCGATGGCGGGGTTGGCGTCGCTCATGGGGGCTCCTGCAAAATCTCCGGGGCGGCTCAGGTATCAGGGACAGATCGGGGATCGGGACCAAAAAACCGGATCGATCCCGGCAGGCCAGCTCCCGGCGGGGGATGCCATCTTCCCCCAAACGACCCGTCCCGCGAAGGCAGCGACGCTGGGGAACATCGCCGAAGCGGCGAAGGACGCCGGATCAAGCCCGGGATCGACCTGTCCCGGCGAACCGCTTGCGGGCGGCTTTCCAGGCACGACCGAAAGGTTTGGGCGGGGCGCGCCGTTGAGGAGGCGGATCGCTGCAACGGATCGTTCTGTGCGTCTATTCGTCTGCCGCCGACACTGCGTTCTGAAGCACCGCGCCCTGCAGCCGCGGCCGGCCATCGACCACGTCCGTCCACACCACGTGGGCGTCGCCATGGACCAGGGCGAGCTTCGGAAATCCCGTGCCGCGGCCGCGGCCCGTCAGTGCGGCCAGTTCGACGCGTTGCAGTTCGCGCTCCAGGCCCGGGGAATGCCGGGCCAGTTGCAGGGATTGGCCCTGTGCGTCCTCGCGCAGCCACGCCACCCATATGGCGTCGCCATCCAGCGCGACGGCGGCACGGCCCTGCACCGCTTCGCCCTGATCCAAGGTGAGCGGCGCGGTGAAGGTGTCGCCGGCATCGCCGCTGTACGCGAGGCGCAGCGCGGGCATGTCGTTGGCGGCGGTGTACCAGCCCACCACGACGTGGTCGCCGCGCGCGGCCACCGCCGGACCGTTGACCGGGCAGGCCGGCATCTTCCACTGGTCGGCATGGACCTGGCGCGGCGGCGTCCAGTGGCCGTTTTCGAAGCGGGTCACGGCAATATCCCGGATCTCGTCGGCGCTGCGGTCGCGGTAGACCAGCAACGGGCCGCGCGCGGTGATCGCGATATCGGTCTGGCAGCAGTCGCAGGTCATCGCGTCGATGCGGACGTCTTCGGACTTGTCGAGTGCGGCATCGAAGCGCGCGGCACGCAGGCTCATCGCTCCCGCGTGACCCGCATGGCCGGCGTGTCCGGCCACGGCGGTGGCACGGCCGTCCAGCCACGCGATCCCGATGCCGTCGCCGCCGCTCGGCCAGAGGGAAACGAAGCCGTGCTCGGTCGCGGTGCCGTCGTCATTGACCAGCACCGGCGTGGACCAGGTGGCGCCGCCATCGCCCGAGCGCACCAGGGCGACATCGTAGGCATAGCCGGCCGCCGCCGATTTCTGCAGCCAATGCGCCCACAGCGCCCCGTCATGGGCCATCACGACATGCGGCGTGTCGGCCCAGTTGACGAACCAGTCG
>DATJBR010000205.1:0-5906 GCA_035515255.1 Lysobacter sp.
GCGCGGTTCATCGCCCGCTCGGCCTCCACGCAGGTGCGGGTATCGGCATGATCCAGCGCCGCGCACAGGGCCGCGGTGGCGGCATCGTCATCGCGGCACTCGATCGCGATCGCGCCCTGCGCCGGGGCGGGCAGCCAGTCCGGCGCCTGCATCCGCGAACGGATCCGCGCATCCAGCCCCAGCCGCTGCAGGCCGGCGCACGCGAGCACGATGGCGTCGTAATCGCCGGCATCCAGCTTGGCCAGGCGGGTATTGACGTTGCCGCGCAGGTCGCGCAATTGCAGGTCCGGCCGCAACGCGCGCAGCTGCGCCTGCCGCCGCAGCGACGAGGTGCCGACCACGGCGCCCTCGGGCAGGCTCGCAATGTCGTCGAAACGGTTGCTGATGAACGCATCGGCGTAGTCGGCCCGCGCCAGGATCGCCGGCAGCGTGAAGCCCGGCTCCAGCTCCATCGGCACGTCCTTCAGCGAATGCACCGCGCAGTCGGCTTCGCCGCGCTGCATCGCGATTTCGAGTTCCTTGAGGAACAACCCCTTGCCGCCGATCGCCGCCAGCGAGCGATCCAGCACCTCGTCGCCGCGCGTGCTCATCGGCACCAGCTCGATATGCAAACCGGGGTGGGCGGCGCGCAGGGCGGCGGCGACGTGTTCGCTCTGCCACAGGGCGAGCGGGCTTTTGCGGGTGGCGATGCGGAGGATCTGGCTCATCCGGCGATTATCGCAGGTGCTGGCGGGTCTGCAGGAGCAACTGTCTTTATCAAACGGCACGCACTTTTTTGCAGGAGCGATGTCAGTCGCGATAGCGCGCCGAAACCGGGCCTCAGTGAATTCGCGACTAACGTCGCTCCTACAGGTGCCGAAGGACCTCGCGCACACCGGCCACGCAGCGCCGGCTGACTTCCAGCGGCTGGACGACATGCCGCAACACCACCGTCACCTGCCCGTCCGGGCTGCGGCGCAACTCGGTGATTTCATGACGGGCGACCAGGCAATTGCGGTGGATCCGCAGGAAACGTTCGCCGAACTCGTCCTCCAACGACTTCAACGACTCCTCGATCAGATCCTCGCCGCGCGCATGGTGGACGACGACGTACTTCTCGTCGGCATACAGATAGCGCACGTCCTCGACCGGAATCAGCCGCAGACTGCCGCGCAGGCGGGCGCAGAGATGACTGCGCGGGCCGGCCTTGCGATCCGTTGCGCTGCCGGCATTGCGCTCACGCCCGGCGGCGAAGGTGCGCACGCGCTCCAGTGCCGCTGCCAGCCGCTCGGCGCGCACCGGCTTGACCAGATAGTCGATCGCCTCGGCTTCGAACGCCGACAGCGCATGGGCGTCGTAGGCGGTGCAGAACACCACCGCCGGCCGCGGCTCGAACGCCGCCAGGTGGCGCGCCGCTTCCAGTCCGTCGATGCCCGGCATCGCGATATCCAGCAGCACCAGATCCGGCTCGTGCTCGGCGCAGGCCTGCAGCGCCTGCTGACCATCGCCCGCCTCGGCGACCACCTCGATGCCCGGCAGATCTTTCAGCAACCCGCGCAGGCGCGCCAGCGCGAGCGGCTCATCGTCGGCAATCACGACCCTCATCGACCCGGCCCTCCGTTCATGACTGCAGGGATCACGCATGAGCTCACGTGGCACCTCACGCATTCACGCGGCCGCGCATTTGCTCCAGCCAGCTCATCCGGCCGCGAAGCGCGCCGCCATCCAATCGCCGAGGTCCCGGATCTGCTCGGCGCACACCTGATGGGCCATCGGATAGCTGTGCCAGTCGACGTTGAAGCCCAGCTCGCCCAGCACCGCGGCGCTGCGCTGGCCGGCCTGGAACGGCACCACCGGGTCGTGGCTGCCGTGCGCCATGAACACCGGCTGCGCCGTCGCGCCCGGCTGCAGCAACTCCGCCGCCCGGTGCGCCATCGGCAGGTAGGTCGACAGCGCCACCAGTCCGCCCAGCGGCACGCGGCGCCGCAGGCCCACGGCCAACGTGATCGCTCCGCCCTGCGAGAAGCCGGCGAGCAGTATCCGCGACGCAGGGATGCCGCGCTCGACTTCGCGCGCGATCAGCGCTTCCACCTGCACGATCGACTGCTCGACCCCGACCTCGTCGGCGCGGTTGGCCAGGTCGAAATCCTTGATGTCGTACCAGGCCCGCATGCGCGCGCCGTTGTTGACGGTGACCGCACGCACCGGCGCATGCGGGAATACGAACCGCAGCCCCGGCCATTCCTTGCGCACCAGCTCGGGCACGATCGGCGCGAAATCGTTGCCGTCCGCGCCCAGCCCATGCAACCAGATGACCGACCAGGTCGGCACAGACCGGGTCTCGTGCTCGACCGCCTCAAGCAAAGCAGCGTCTTTGTTCATCCGCCCATTGTCGCCGCTGCGGCCGGGCGGGGCCAGCGGCTGGAACCTCCCGCCCGGCGGTGCTCATGCGTTTCGCGGCAGCACCGTGAGCACGCGGGCGATGAACTGGTGGAACTCCGACAGGTAGTTGCCCAGGAACTCGGCCGTGGCCGGGTCGTTGATCTCGCCGGACTCGCTGATCATGCCCGGCTTGAACTGGATGTAGGCCTCGGGCGCGTTCATCTGCGGCGAGTTGAGGAAGCCGAGCACGCTGCGCAATTGCTGCTGTGCCACGGCCGTACCGATCGCGCCGGGCGAGGTGCCGATCACGCCGGACGGGATGTTCGCGAACGAGTTCGTTCCCCACGGGCGGCTGGCCCAGTCGATCGCGTTCTTCAGTCCGCCGGGAATGGAACGGTTGTACTCGGGCGTGACAAACAGGACCGCGTCGGAACCTTCGATCGCCTTCTTGAACGATGTCGCGACCTCGGGGTAGCTCTCGTCGTAGTCGTAGCTGTAGAGCGGAAGGTCCTTGTACGGAATCTCATGGAACTTGAGTTCCCGTGGCGCCAGCTTGAACAATGCCTGGGCCAACTGGCGGTTGATCGAGTGTTTCGCCAGGCTGCCGATCAGGTACCCCACCTTGTACGTCGTCATGTCATTTTCCTCGTGTGCTGGATGGTTGCGGTCTACTTTATTCCGGCAAAGTTCAGGGCGCGTGAGAGAACCGGACGCGGGTCGAAATGGCGACCTCGTCCGGAATGAGGCTGGTGTCGGCCCAGTCACCGCCGCCGACCCCGAACGCCAGGCGCTCGACCTTTGCCTTGCCCGCCAGCACCGGCGCCTCGCCAGGCGTCCAGGTGAACGTCAGCGTGACCGGCTTGCCCACGCCGCGCAGACTGAGCGTCCCGTCGGCGGCGTACTGGTTGCCACCCAGGCTGCGGAAGCCGCGGGCGGTGTAGCGCGCCTGCGCGAACTTCGCGACATTGAAGAAGTCCGCCCCCCGCAACGTGTCGTTGCGGTCGGGGTTCCGGGTGTCCGCCCCGGCCAGAGGAATCAGCACATCGAGCCTTGCGTCCTGCGGGGCGGCCGGGTCGAAGCTGAGGGTGGTGCGGAAGCCGGGAAACTGTCCGGTGAAGATCTCGCCCTGGTACTCACTGGCGAAGGTCAACGCACCCGAGGACTGGACATAGTCCGCGGCGTTGGCGGAACCGGCCATCAGGCCGGCGCTGGCGAGGGAAAGGATCAACAGGGAGTGCTTGAAGGTCATGTCAGTGGTCCAGATCAGTTGTTGAGGTCGGAAGTCGGAGCAGGACGCTGCTTGCCGCCCGGCGCACGCGGCAGCATGCGCAGCAAGGTGGCATCGCGCTGCACGAAGTGGTGGTACAGGGCCGCGCCGGCGTGCAGGGCCACCAGCAGCACCAGTAGCCAGAACCCCCACCGGTGCACGTTGACCGCCAGCTCCGCCAACGCGGTATCGCGCCCGGCAATCGCGGGCAGGTTGAACTGTTTGAACCACTGCAGCGGATAACCGGAGGCGGAGTTGAACAGCCATCCGCTCAGTGGCATCGCCAACAGCAGCACGTAGAGCCCGACATGGGTGAGCGATGCGATCCGCTCCTGCCAGGCCGGCGTGCCAGTCAGCGGCCTGGGCGCACGGGCCAGCAGCCGCCACGCCAGCCGCACCACCACGAGCGCCAGCAGGGTGAGTCCCAGCGATTTGTGCAGCGCATAGGCGTTGATCTTCGCCGGCGTGTTGGGCATGTCGACCATCGTCAGCCCCCGCCACGCCAGCCAGACGATCAGCGCCAGCGTGGCCCAGTGCAGCAGCTGGCTCACCGGCGACCAGCGGTCGGGACGGCGCTTGCCGGTACTGTCCTTGGGGTTCATCGCGGCCGGCCTCATTGCAGCTGCGGCAGGTCGAAGACGAGGATCTCGGCGCCCTCGCCGCGCTCGATCAGCACCTGCGACTCGTCGGCATACAGCAACGCGTCACCAGCGGAGACGGCGTGGCCATTCACCAGCGCGCTGCCGCGGGCCATGTGCACATAGCCCAGGCGGCCCGGCGCCAGCTCCAGAGCGGCCTGTTCGCCGGCATCGAACAGTCCGGCGTACATCCGTGCGTCCTGGTGGATCAGCACCGAACCGTCGGCGCTGTCCGGGCTGGCCACCAAGCGCAGGCGGCCGCGCTTCTCGGCCTCCGGGAACGTCTTCTGCTCATAGCCAGGCTGAATGCCGCGCACGGAGGGGATGATCCAGATCTGCAGGAAATGCGTGGTCTTGCCCTGCTCGTGGTTGTACTCGGAGTGGGTGACGCCGGTGCCGGCGCTCATCCGCTGCACCTCGCCCGGCACGATGGTGGCGCCGGTGCCCATGGAGTCGCGGTGGGCCAATGTGCCGTCGAGGACGTAGCTGATGATCTCCATATCCTGATGCGGATGGGTACCGAAGCCCTCGCCACCCTGCACCCGGTCTTCGTTGATGACCCGCAGCGGGCCCCAGTGCATGTGGCTCGGGTCGTGGTAACCGGCGAACGAGAAGCTGTGCCAGGAATCCAGCCAGCCGTGGTTGGCGTGGCCGCGTTCCGAGGCGGGGCGCAAAGTGATCATGTCGGCGGTCTCCGTGTTCAATGGGCGACGGTGCGTCGCCTGATGCAAACAGCTTGATTGATATCTATATTGGGATAAACAATAGTTTTTATATATGTACGTTCTATATTTGACACATCAACCCGCCAATCGCACTGACAGGTATCGTTGCGGGTTCGCCACTCGCAGCCTGTCCACCACATGTCCCTTCCTCCGCAGCACTCCGGCAACACCTCCACCGACTTTCCCACCGCTGGCGAACCGCGGCTTCAGCATGCCTTGAAGCCCCGCCAGCTGATCATGATGGGCCTGGGCACCGCCATCGGCGCGGGCCTGTTCCTCGGTTCGGGCGTGGGCGTGCAGGCGGCGGGGCCAGCGGTGCTGGTCTCCTACCTGATCGCCGGCGCGCTGGTGATCATCGTGATGCACGCGCTGGGCGAGATGGCCGCCGCGCGTCCGTCCAGCGGGGCGTTCTCGGTCTACGCCGCCGACGCGATGGGGCCGACTGCGGGCGCCACCGTCGGCTGGCTGTGGTGGCTGCAGATCGTGGTCGTGGTCGCAGCCGAATCGGTCGGGGCCGCCGGACTGCTGGCCACGGTCTGGCCCTCGCTGTCGGTGCCGTGGCTGTCACTGCTGTTCATGGCGGTCTTCACCGCGATCAACCTGCTGGGTGTGCGCAACTTCGGCGAGTTCGAATTCTGGTTCGCGATCATCAAGGTCATCGCGATCCTCGCCTTCATCGCCA
Organism: Lysobacter sp.; assembly: GCA_035515255.1. Classification (GTDB taxonomy): domain Bacteria; phylum Pseudomonadota; class Gammaproteobacteria; order Xanthomonadales; family Xanthomonadaceae; genus Novilysobacter. The sequence goes on from DATJBR010000205.1 coordinate 5,674, forward strand.
TTGGCGCAGCGTTGCTGCTCGGGCTCCTGCCGGCGGTGCCCTCGCCGGGACTGACCAACATCACCGCCCACGGCGGCTTCGCGCCCAAGGGCCTGGCCGGGATCGGCGCGGCCTTGCTGGTGGTGGTGTTCGCGTTCGGCGGCACCGAGATCGTCGCCATCGCGGCGGCCGAATCCGAGCAGCCGGGACGCAGCCTCGCCCGCGCGATCCGCACCGTCGCCTGGCGCATCCTG
>DATJBR010000206.1:0-4222 GCA_035515255.1 Lysobacter sp.
TCGAGCGCGTAGATGGTGGCGTCGGCCAGCACCTCGGGCACGTCGCCGTCGACGATGCGCTTGGCCAGGCCTTCGGCGATCGCAGTCTTGCCCACGCCGGCCTCGCCGACGTACAGCGGATTGTTCTTGCGGCGGCGGCACAGTACCTGGATGGTGCGCTCCACCTCGTCGGCACGGCCGACCAGCGGATCGATCTTGCCGTCGTGGGCGAGCTGGTTGAGGTTGATCGCGAATTCCGACAGCGCATCGGCCTTGCCGTCGCCCTCACCTTCCACCGGCTGGGCCTCGCCTTCGACATGCTGGTTGTCGCCGTCGTCGCCGTGACGGGCGATCCCGTGGGACAGGTAATTGACCACGTCCAGCCGGGCGATGTCCTGCTGGTTGAGGTAGTACACGGCGTGCGAATCCTTCTCGCCGAAGATCGCCACCAGCACGTTTGCACCGGTGACTTCCTTCTTGCCGGAGGACTGCACGTGATAGACCGCGCGCTGCAACACGCGCTGGAAGCCCAGGGTGGGCTGGGTGTCGCGGTCGACATCGTCGGGCAACACCGACACCGAGGTCGCGATGGCCTGCTCCAGATCGCCACGCAGGCGCGCAGCATCGGCATCGCAGGCCTTGAGGACGGCCTCGGCGGAAGGGTTGTCAAGCAGTGCCAACAGCAGGTGTTCGACCGTCATGTACTCGTGGCGTGCCTCACGGGCGCGCTTGTAGCACTGGCCGATGCTGTACTCGAGATCCTTGCTGAACATGGGGCGTGTGCTCCGAAAGCTACTGCAACCCTAGATGGGGGTGCCGACACACTTTTCCATGTCGCCGGCAGATCAGGCCCTTTCCATCGTACATAGCAACGGGTGTTGGTTCAGCCTGGAAAACTCGTTGACTTGCGCCACTTTCGATTCGGCCACCTCGCGCGTGAACACCCCGCAAACGCCGCGGCCACGGGTATGCACGTGGAGCATGATCTGGGTCGCCTTCTCCGCGGTCATCGGGAAAAACCGCATCAGCACCTCGACCACGAAGTCCATCGGCGTGTAGTCGTCGTTGAGCAACAGCACCGAGTACAGCGGTGGGCGGGCGATTTCCGGCTTGCCGGTTTCCACCATGACGCCGTGGCCATGGTCGAGTTCGTGGTCGGTATGTCTGGGCATGGCGGGTAGTGTAAATGTCCCGGCCCCGCGACGGGCCGACCGGCGGGTCGATGGACGCCCGCGCGGGTGGCCGGCAAAATGGCCGCCTCGTTGTTTACTGGATCAATCTTGAGCGATCGCGAAAGGCGTTTCTGGCAACCCGATGTCACTGTCGCAACCGTGGTCGTGCGTGAGGGGCGCTTGCTGATGGTCGAGGAGACCTCGCGCGGCCGGCTCGTGCTGAACCAGCCGGCCGGTCATCTGGAGCCCGACGAGAGCCTTCTGGAAGCCGCGCTGCGCGAAACCCGTGAGGAGACCCGCTGGGACGTGCGCCTGACGTCATTCATCGGCGCCTACCAGTGGAAAGCTCCGATTGCCGACGATGGCCGTGGCGGCCGTCATTACATGCGTTTCGCCTTTGCCGCCGAGCCGGTGTCGCACGACCCGGCGCGTGATCTGGATACGGGAATCGTGCAGGCCTTGTGGCTGACGCCGGGCGAGCTCCAGGATCAGGCCGGCCGTCATCGCAGTCCGCTGGTCTGGCGCACCGTTGCCGACTATCTGGCCGGACGACGGCACCCCCTCGACCTGGTACAGCAGCTGGCATGAACGCTCCACACAGCTCACCCCCGCGTACGATCGTCGGCATGTCCGGTGGGGTCGATTCGTCCGTGGCCGCCCTGCTGCTGCGCGATGCCGGCGAGCCGATCGCCGGGCTGTTCATGCAGAACTGGGCGGACGACGGCAGCGGCGACTGCCGTGCCGAGGACGACCGCCGCGACGCGGTCGCCGTCTGTGGACGGCTGGGCATCCCGATCCATTTCCGCGATTTTTCCGGCGAATACTGGGCCGGTGTGTTCGAGCACTTCCTCGCCGAGTACGCCGCCGGCCGGACGCCCAACCCGGACGTGCTGTGCAACCGGGAAATCAAGTTCAAACACTTCCTGGATGCCGCCCACGAGCTGGGAGCGGAGTTCATCGCGACCGGCCATTACGCCCGCATCGATCACGACGGCCATCGCCACCGCCTGTTGCGCGGCCTCGACCGGGACAAGGACCAGAGCTACTTCCTGCATCAACTGGGACAGGAACAACTGGCAGCGACCCGCTTCCCGCTCGGCGACCTGCACAAGCCCGCGATCCGCCAGATGGCGCGTGAGGCCGGGCTGCCGACCGCCGACAAGAAGGATTCCACCGGGATCTGCTTCATCGGGGAACGCGATTTCCGCGAGTTCCTCGGGCGCTATCTGCCCGCCCGCAACGGCGACATGCGGACCCCTGATGGCCAGCACATCGGCACGCATCCGGGCGTGTTCTATTTCACCCTCGGCCAGCGCGAGGGCCTCAACATCGGCGGCGTGCGCGGGTTCGAGGCGGCACCGTGGTACGTGGTCGGCAAGGACGTCGCCAGCAACGTGTTGTACGTCGACCAGGGCAGCGACAATCCCTGGTTGAAATCGGGCCTGCTATGGTCCGAACCCGCCCACTGGATCGCCGGCACGCCACCGGCCCGCCATTTCGAATGCACCGCGCAGACGCGCTACCGGCAGGCCGATGAGCGCTGCGAGGTCCGGGTCGGCGATGATGGCGGGCTGGAGGTCCGGTTCGCCCGCCCCCAGCGTGCAGTGACGCCCGGGCAGTCGCTGGTCCTGTATGACGGCCCGGTCTGCCTCGGCGGTGCTGTCATCGCCCGCACCGATGCTCCACTCGAACTACGCCTGAAGGCCGCTTCCGAATGACCGATACCCGCCCCACCGATATCCGCTCCCGCAGTACCCGCTTCAATCCGATGTCCGATCGCGTGCTGGCCCTCGCCGGCCTGGCCCAGGCGCTGGCCCAGGTGCGCCGCATCGCCGACACCGGCCAGGCCGATGCGGCGGTGCTGGAAACGACGCTGGGCTCGGTGTTCCGCATCGACGCCGCCTCGGTGGCCGACGTGTATGGCGGCACAGCGGCGCTGCGTCCGGGCCTGCTGCTGCTGCGGGATTACTTCGGGGGCAGCATCAATGACCCGCAGCTGCCGCGACTGGCGATGGCGGTGATGCAGCTGGAGCGGAGGTTTGCCGGCGACACGGCGATGGCCGGCAAAGTGCAGGCCGGCATCCTCGCCCAGACCGCTGCGGCTGCCGAACTGGGCAACACCCACCCGCAGGTGCTGTCCGCGATGGGCGAGCTGTATTCCACGACGCTCAGCGGGCTGCGGCCACGGGTGCTGGTGCAAGGCAACCCGCACTATCTGGGGCAGCCTTCGGTGGTCGCGGAAGTACGCGCGGTGTTGCTGGCGGCGGTCCGTTCGGCGGTGTTGTGGCGCCAGTCGGGCGGCGGACTGCTCGATCTGCTGCTGCGCCGACGCGATCTTGCCGCTGCGGTCAACGCGCACCTGGGCTGAGGCTTCGGCGCTGGATCGCCAGCGCGGCTCCCGCATCGTCTCAACGAAAAACCCCGGCCGGAGCCGGGGTTTTTCGCATGAGCCACCCCGGAAATCGGGGCGGCGGTTCACGTCAGTTTTGATCAGGTCCGATCACGCCATCTCGACCTTGTCGGCCACGTCCCTGTAGTCCTCGATCTGGTCGAAGTTCATGTAGCGGTAGATCTCGCCGCTGCTTTCGTCCAACACACCGACATCGGCCATGTACTCGGCCCGGGTCGGAATCCGGCCCAGACGCGAGCAGATCGCAGCCAGTTCGGCCGAGCCCAGGTACACGTTGGAGTTGCGGCCCAGGCGGTTCGGGAAGTTGCGGGTGCTGGTGGAGAACACGGTGGCGCCCTCCTTCACCTGCGCCTGGTTGCCCATGCACAGCGAGCAACCCGGCATTTCCATGCGCGCGCCAGCGGTGCCGAAGGTGCCGTAATGGCCTTCCTTGGTCAGCTCGGAGGCATCCATCTTGGTCGGCGGAGCCACCCACAGCTTGGTCGGGATATCGCGCTTGCCTTCCAGCAGCTTGGCGGCCGCACGGAAGTGGCCGATGTTGGTCATGCACGAACCGATGAACACCTCATCGATCACCGCACCGGCCACATCGGACAGGGTCTTCACGTCGTCCGGATCGTTCGGGCAGGCCACGATCGGCTCGTGGATGTCGGCCAGATCG
>DATJBR010000207.1:0-13755 GCA_035515255.1 Lysobacter sp.
CAAAGCCCTCCGGCGCCTTCGATACGTGGTCGCCGTGGCTCATCCACACGTCCAGCCGCGGCGGCGAGCCGGGATGATCCTTCAGGCCTTCGAACAGGCGGTCGTGCGCGACCAGCGCGACTTCCGCGTGGCCGAACTCGCGCTGGTCGGCCGCTTCGGTCTCGCCCCCAAGCTGCTTGGCCATGGTCTGCATGCCGTAGCAGATGCCCAGGATCGGCAGACCCGCGTCGAACACGGCCTGCGGCGCCCGCGGGGAGTCCTCGGCGACGGTCGACTCCGGCCCGCCCGACAGGATGATGCCCTTCGCGCCGAAGCCGGCAATCTCGGCGGGGTCATGGTCCCAAGCCCAGATCTCGCAATAGACGCCCAGTTCGCGGATGCGGCGGGCGATCAGTTGCGTGTACTGCGCGCCGAAGTCGAGGATCAGGATGCGGTCGGAATGAATGTCGTCGCTATGGATGTCGGTCATCGTCTACTCGGATCGCCGTGTACTTGTCAGGCACGCCACCTGCTCCGCGGACAAGCGGAGCCGGTGGTTCCCAGGCCCGCCAGATGCGGGCCGCAAATGATTGCATCACCCCAAACGGTAGTTCGGCGGCTCTTTGGTGATCTGCACATCGTGGACGTGGCTCTCGCGGGAGCCGGCGGACGTGACGCGCACGAACTGCGGCTTCTTGCGCATGTCCTCGATTGTCGCGCAGCCCACATACCCCATCGTGGCGCGCAGGCCACCGACCAGCTGGTGGACGATGTTGCGCAACGGACCGCGATACGGCACGCGACCCTCGATGCCTTCCGGCACCAGCTTGTCCGCGTCGGAGGCGTCCTGGAAATAGCGGTCCTTGGAGCCTTTCTCCATCGCCGCCAGACTGCCCATGCCGCGGTAACTCTTGTAATGGCGGCCCTGGAACAACTCGCTGTCGCCGGGGGACTCTTCGGTACCGGCAAACAGGCTGCCGATCATCACCGTTGACGCGCCGGCGGCCAGCGCCTTGCCGATATCGCCCGAGTAGCGGATGCCGCCGTCGGCGATCAGCGGGATGCGGTCCTGCAGTGCCTCGGCAACCATGTCGATCGCGCTGATCTGCGGCACGCCGACGCCAGCGACGATGCGGGTGGTGCAGATCGAACCGGGACCGACGCCGACCTTGACCGCGTCCGCGCCGTGGTCCATCAGTGCCAGCGCGGCGTCGCCGGTGACAATATTGCCGCCGATGACCTGCAACTGCGGGAAGTGCTTCTTGACCCACTTGACCCGATCCAGCACACCCTGCGAATGACCGTGCGCGGTATCGACCACCACCACGTCCACGCCGGCTGCGACCAATGCCTCGATGCGCGCCTCGGTATCGCCACCCACGCCGACCGCGGCGCCCACCATCAGGCGTTCGATGCTGTCGTAGGCGGCGTTGGGGTTGTCGGACTTCTTCTGGATGTCCTTGACGGTGATCAGGCCCTTGAGCTGGAAGGCATCGTTGACCACCAGCACCTTCTCGATCCGGTGCTTGTGCAACAGGCCCACGACTTCCTCGTCGCTGGCGCCTTCCTTGACCGTGATCAGCCGGTCCTTGCGGGTCATGATGTGACGAACCGGATCGTCGTGCTTGGTCTCGAAACGCATGTCGCGACTGGTGACGATGCCGACCAGTTGGCCGTCATCCACCACCGGCACGCCGGAGATGTTGCGCTCGCGGGTGAGCTTGAGTACGTCGGCGATCGTGGTTTCCGGGCCGACCGTGAACGGCGACTTGATCACGCCGGCCTCGAAGGTCTTGACCTGGGCGACGTGCGCCGCCTGCTGGGCCACCGTCATGCTCTTGTGGATGATGCTGATGCCGCCGAGCTGGGCCATTGCGATGGCCAGACGGGCCTCGCTGACGGTATCCATCGCGGCCGACAGGATCGGCAACCGCAAGTTCAGGTTTCGGGTCAACCGGGTGGCAAGCGTGACGTCCTTGGGCAGGACGACCGAATGTGCTGGAACGAGCGATACGTCGTCGTAGGTGAGTGCTTCAGCCTGGATGCGCAACATGGGCGGGACCGGGGGGAGTGAAGCGCGTCATTGTACCGCGTTCCGGGGCGCGCAACCGGATGGAGTCTCCGCTGCCTCCGCCGCTTCCAGGGTGTTCTGCATCAGGGTCGCGACCGTCATCGGCCCGACTCCACCCGGTACCGGGGTGATCCAGCTGGCCCGCTGCGCCGCCGCCTCGAAACCGACATCGCCCACCAGCCGGCCGTCATCCAGCCGGTTGATACCCACATCGATCACCACTGCCCCCGGCTTGACCCACTCGCCCGGGATCAACTGCGGGCGACCGACCGCCACCACCAGGATGTCCGCGCCGCGCACGGCGGCTTCCAGCACCGCCGGTGGAGTGAACTTGTGGCAGCAGGTGGTGGTGCAGCCGGCAATCAGCAATTCCAGCGCCATCGGCCGGCCGACATGGTTGGACACGCCGACGATCGTCGCACTCGCGCCGCGGACCGGTCGGTCGGTATAGGCCAGCAGGGTAGTGATGCCACGCGGGGTGCAGGGCCGCAGACCGAACTGCCGCAGCGCCAGGTGGCCAACGTTTTCCGGATGGAAACCATCGACGTCCTTCTTCGGCGATATCCGGTGGATCAGGGCCGTGGCATCGCGGCGGTCCGGCAGTGGCAGCTGGACCAGGATGCCGTGTACGTCGGGGTCGGCATTGAGCTTGTCGATCAGCACCAGCAGTTCGTCATCGCCCGTTTCCGCCGGCAGGTCGAAATCGATGGCACGAATACCGACCTTGCTGGCCGCACGACGCTTGTTGCGCACGTACACCGCCGAAGCCGGATCGCCGCCCACCAGCACCACCGCCAGACCGGGCGCGGCCTTGCCGCTGGCGATGCGGGCATCGACCCGCGCCTTGAGGCTGTCGAGCAGATCCTCGGCAATGCGTTTGCCATCGAGGATCCGGGCGGTCTGGGATGTTGCGGCAGTCTTCAAATGGTTCGGCCTGGATGCAGCGAAGGCCGGTATTATCGCCGATCTTGCGCCCCGCTCTTGCAGGTCGTGGCGTGCCGTTTGCCTTTGTCTCTCCGGGCCGTCGAAAAGGCATGACCCGGCCAACTCCTAGCGGGCGGAGCAGAACGCCTCGTAGTCGATGTAGCCGGGGAACGCCTGCCCCGGCGCACAGACAGCGCACGCCGGGTCGGCCGACAACCGGGTCTGGCGGAACTGCATGCCGAGCGCATCGAAATGCAGCAGTCGGCCGGACAGCGACTCGCCGATCCCCAGCAGCAGCTTGATGACCTCGGTCGCCTGCAACATGCCGATCACACCCGGCAGGACGCCCAGTACGCCGGCCTCGCTGCAGTTAGGTGCCGATTCGGGCGATGGCGGCTGCGGAAACAGGCAGCGATAGCACGGCGCCTCGCCACGACGCCGACCGGCATCGAACACACTGACCTGTCCGTGGAAGCGATGCACAGCACCGTACACCATCGGCTTGCCGAGCTTCACGCAGGCATCGTTGAGCAGGTAGCGCACGGCGAAATTGTCGCCGCCGTCGAGCACTACGTCGGCGTCACCGATCAACCGCTCGACATTCGCGCTGGTGATGCGCTCCACGAAAGTCTCGATGGCGATGTTCGGGTTCAACGCCGACAGCGCGATCCGCGCCGATTCCACCTTGGCCATGCCGATCCGGGCATCGGTATGCAGGATCTGCCGTTGCAGGTTGCTGCGATCGACGACATCGTCATCGGCCAGCACCACAGATCCGACCCCGGCTGCCGCCAGATAGTACGCAGAGGGAGATCCCAGCCCGCCCGCACCGACGATGGCCACCCGTGCGGCCTGCAGCTTTCGCTGGCCCGCCTCGCCTACTTCGGGCAACAGCAGGTGGCGCGAGTAACGATCGTAGAAGTCGTGATCGCCAACCGGCCGTACCAGAGGCAGGCCGTCATCCCGCCAGCGGCTGGTTCCTCCTTCCACCGAGGCCACTTGGGCATAGCCCCTATCTGCCAGCGTTTTTGCCGCCTGCAATGAACGTCCACCCACTTCGCAGATCAGCATCACCGCGGTATTCCGGTCAGGGACGCTGCTGGCCGGTGCCGATTCGAGCTCGCCGCGGGCGACACCCAACGCACCTTCGGCCATACCGAGCGCGCGTTCATGCACCTCGCGCACATCGATCAATACGGCGCCGGATTGCTGCCGGCGCCGGGCTTCGGCAGGAGTGATGGTTTCAATATCCATGGGCGTCATTATCCGCCTTCCGGCCGGGACACGGATGGCTGGACGCTCCCTTGCCGGGTGAGGTGGTGACCTACCTGCCGATACCGCTACTGAAACGGCAGTACCTCGACGATGCTGCCGACCGCGAAATGCTGCCGCCCTTCCGGCAACGCGATCAGCGCATTGCAATCGACGGCGGCGTGCAACGCATCCGAGCCAGTCAGCGATTGCGGGCGGGCATGCAGCGAGCCGTCATCGGCGCTCGACATCATCGCGCCCAGCAAATCGTGCTGCGGGTGTTGCCGGTCGATGGGCGCGGTTAGTTGCGCCTTCAACATCGGCCGGGGCGCTACCCTGCCCTGCAGGCTGTCGATCAGGGGCCGCCCGAGCACCAGCCAGTTCGCCAGCACCGATGCCGGGTCACCCGACAGGCCAAGCAGCCGCGCCTGATCCAGGCTGCCGAACACCGCCTTCGCATCCGGCAGCACCTGCGGCTGCCGGAAATGGATCTGCCCGAACTGCCCCAGCACATCGGAAACATGGTCCATGCCAGCCACCGGGTCGGCACCACAGATGACGATCAGGTCGAACGCACAAGCCGCATCGCGCAATGCGATCTCGATCCGCTTCGGGTCGTCCGGCAGGCGTGGCCAGGCGGTCGGCTCCAGACCCTCGGCGCGCAACAGCCCCATCAGCAACTCGCGATGGCTGTCGTAGGCTCCGCCCGCTGCCAGAGGCATGCCTGGCTCCACCAGTCGGTCGCCGCAGGTGTATACCGCGACCGTCGGCCTGCGGCTGACCACCAGGGCCGGAATGCCGAAAGAGGCAGCCAAGGCGATCCGAAGCGGAGTCAACATCTCGCCGCGCCGAAGGGCTGGAGCTCCACCTTCGCCGGCTTCCACGTCCTGCGCCAGAACGCGTCCGTGGCAACGCGACAGCGACAGGGTCTCCGCTTCAAGACGATGGCTCGTGGCGACCCCGCGAATGATCGCCTGCGCCGAGCCGAGCGCCAGCTCGCACGGAAAACCTGCCACGACCTAACCGCGCTTGACGTGCCGGATCAAACGGCGGCGCTTGGCGATCTGCTTCTCGTTCAACACGTTCTTCTTGCCTTCATAAGGGTTGGTTCCCTCCTTGAAGATGAAACGTACCGGCGTGCCGACCAGCTTGAAACGCTTGCGGAAGAAGTTCTCCAGATAGCGCTTGTAGCTGTCGGTCAATGTGCGCAGGCGGGTGCCGTGGATGACGAAGGTCGGCGGATTGCTTGCGGCCGGATGCGCATAACGGAGCTTGGCGACATGCCCGCGAACGACCGGCGGCGGATTGGCCTCGTAGGCCACTTCCATCGCCTGGGTGACTTCGCTGGTACTGAACTCGTGGGTCGCCGACGCATGCGCGCGGTGGACCGCGGCGAACAGTTCGCGCAGGCCCGAACCGTGGGTGGCGCTGATCCGTACGGCTTCCGCCCAGCTCACGAACGCCAGCTTGCGCGACAGCAGCGATTCAGTTTGCTGCCGCTGGTAATCGCTCAGTCCATCCCACTTGTTGATCGCAATCACCAGTGCACGACCGGCATCGAGCGCATAGCCCAGCACGCTGGCGTCCTGGTCTGTGACCCCTTCGGTGGCGTCCAGCATTACCACCGCCACCTGGCATTGCTCGATCGCATGCAGGGTCTTGATGATCGAGAATTTTTCCACCGCCTCGTCGACCCGCGACTTGCGGCGCAGGCCGGCGGTATCGATCAACCGGTAAAGCCGGCCGTCGCGCTCCATGTCGATCGCGACCGAGTCGCGGGTGGTGCCGGGGATGTCGGAGGCGATCATCCGCTCCTCGCCCAACAGGCGATTCACCAGCGTGGACTTGCCGACATTGGGACGGCCGATGAAGGCGACACGGATGCGCGAGGGATCGCTGTCGAGCTGGGCTGCGTCGCCGTCCTCGGGCAACTTCGCCAGCACCTGCTCGATCAACTCGTCGATGCCCTGGCGATGGGCCGAAGACACCGCGATGACATCGCTGAAACCGTAACGGGCAAACTCGTTGAGGGCGGCCTGGCTGTCCAGGCCATCGGTCTTGTTGACCACGAGGAAGGTCGGCCGCGCCGTCTTCCGCAGCCACGCCAGGATGTCGTCATCAAGCCGTGACGCCCCCTCGCGGCCATCGACGATGAACAGCACCAGATCCGCTTCTTCCGCCGCGGCGCGGGCCTGACGGGTGGTGGCACCTGCCAGGCCTTCGTCTTCACCGGCAATACCGCCCGTATCGACCACCGCAAAATGGCGCTGGTCTTCCGGCCGGCATACGCCGTAATGACGGTCGCGGGTTACCCCGGGCTGATCATGGACCAGTGCGTCGCGGGTGCGCGTCAGCGCATTGAACAGTGTGGATTTCCCGACATTGGGGCGACCCACGAGGGCGACTAGCGGAAGCATGATGTTGTCCGATCAAAAAAGGGGAAGGTAAAAATTACTGCCCCAGCCGGAACGCGCTCAGCTTGCCGTCGACGTCCTGCACCACCAGGATGCCATCGGCCACGCGGGGTGCCGAAAGCAGGCGGTTGCGGCCGGCGCGGACACGGGCGGCGAACTCGCCGTTGTCCAGCGACATCCAGTGAAGGTAGCCGTCGTAGTCGCCCACCACCGCATAGTCGCCCTGGATCGCCGGAGCGGTCAGTTTGCGCCGAGCCAGTGCGGGCTGAGTCCACATTGCGCTGCCGCCGGCCTTGTAGAGGCCAAACACATTGCCGTCGGTATCGGACACGGCCAGCACGTTCGGAGCAACCGCGACATTGCCGGAACTGCCGTAATCGCTCACCCAGAGCGGCTGGCCGGTGGGCGCGTCGATGGCCATAGTCTTGCGCTTGTAGCTGGTCGCGTACAACGTGGCATCGTCGAGCACGGGCGTGCCGTCGATGTCGGCCATGCGGTTCAGCTCGGTGCGGCCGTCCTGGGGTGCGACGACCTGCTCCCACAGTGGCCGGCCGTCGTTGGCGGCAAGGGCGACGATCGTGCCATCGTCGTTGCCGACAAACAGATAACCGGGACCAAGCACCGGTGCATCGTTGCCACGGACCGACAGCATCGGGACCTCGTGGTTCCAGAACCAGCGACGCTCGCCGCTGTTGATGTCGAAGGCGGTTACCCGGCCGTCATTGGAGCGCACGAACACCATGCCCATGCCGATGGCCGGCGCGGCGATGACTTCGTTGCCGACCTTTGCAGTCCACTTCTCCGTGCCGGTTTCCGCATCCAGCGCAATCACATCGCCATTCAGGCCACCAACGGCGACGACGCCTTCGCCCACACCGGGGCCGCCACTGAGCTCCAGTTTGCTGGCATGGCTCCAGAGCTTGGCGCCGCTGTGCAGGTCGAACGCATGGACGCCGCCTTTGAGCGCGGCCGCATACACGCGGCCATCGGCAATCGCCGGCCCCTGGCGTGCGCCGATCGCGCCTTCGCCCTTGCCCGCGCTGGCGGACCACAGTTTGCTCACCTGAACCTTCGGCGAGATGTCCACCAGTGCCGCCGGGGCGGTTTCCTTTTTCTTGTCGCTGGAAAACCAGCCCTTCATCGTGCTGCAGCCGACCAGTGCGGTGGCGCACAACAGGACGATGGACACACGAGCGAGTACGGAACAAGTTGCTGCGCGACGCGCGGTCGATACGGCCTTCATCAGGACTGCGCCTCGGTATTGGCCGGCATGCCGCCGACCTCGATGAGTTTGAGTTCCAGTATCCGTCGACGCGGAGAGGCCACGTCGAGTCTGGTCAAGGCCTGGCTGTAGGCTTCGCGGGCCTTGTCGGCCTGACCCAGCGTGTACTGCGCGTCGCCGCGCACTTCCAGCGCCGAGGGCGTATCGGAACCGTCGAGCAACTTGATGGCGTCATCCGCCTGCCCCGCACTGACCAGCAAACGGGCCAGACGCTGGTTGACGATGTCCGCCAGCCCCGGATCGCTTGCCTGGATGGCGCGCAACGTCTTGATGGCGTCGTCGCTCTTGCCGGCGTTTACCTGCTTTGCCGCCAAGTCCAACGCGGCCAGGTCGGCGTAGATGCCCTCCCCCAACTCGCCGAGCTTGACAGCCGCTTGCGGGTCGTCGGCTTCTATTGCGGTAAGGACGGACTGGTATTGATCGGCATGGGCCAGCGACTGCTGGTATTCATGCTGCTGCCACCATTTCCATCCGCTGATGGCCGCGAGGCCAAGAACAATGCCGCCGATCAGGCCTACGCCGTTCTCGCGCAACCAAGCCAAGACGCGTTCGCTTTGTTCGTGTTCGTCGAGTGGATCGTCAATTGCCATGCTGGGGCCGCCATGCTTTGCCGGGCCCGCCCTGCCGGGCGGTCCGTTGGATTACGAACGGGCCCGCAGAACGGGCCGGTGAGGAGATGTCGTGCCCGCGCGGCGCGGGTCAGTCAACGACCGGCGCGAGGGAACCGTCAGAGGATAGCGTAAAGCGGGCCACGTTCGCGCGGCTGAACGGTGCCAGGTCAACCGATTTGCCGTTCCTGCGCACATCGACGGCGGAGACGTTGCCCAGTACGACGCGGCCGATTTCCTGCTGGCCGAAATCGCGCTGTTCTCCGTTGCCCAGCAGTCCTTGCTCGATCATCCGGCCATCCGGAGCGAACACCTGCATCCAGCTGTCGCCGGTAAAGCTCAACGACAATCCCGTCGTTTCCACCGTGGCAGGGGAGCGAAGGCTGCCCATCGATGCGATCACGGGAGTGCGTTGCCGGGCGGCAATCGTCGCGGGCTCCGCCGGGCCGGTCGGAGCGGTGACGATGGCAGGAACTTCCAGTGACTGGATGTCAGGGACATTCGACAGATGAGGCCGGGTCGCCAGCCACACCGGAACGGCGATGACCGCGGTTATCGCGATGTATACCGCGCGACGGGTCGCCTGCTCGAACACCCGCTGATAACGCGGGGTATGGGTATGGCTTACCAGTGTGGACGGCGCGACCTCGCTGACACCGGCCCGGACAAGCTCCGGTTCGATATCGATGCCCAGCAATCGGGCGTAGCTGCGCAGCTGGCCACGCACAAAGACCGGGGAACCCTCCTGCCAGTCATCGCTTTCGAGCGACCGGATCACCCGCACGGGCATCTTCAACCGGGTGGAGACTTCTTCCTGCGTGAGCCTGGCCTTCTCTCGCGCATCCTTGAGGCGGGCGCCACAGCTGTTGGCACCCGACGCGGTTTCGTTCGACTGTGTCATCGCTTCCCGTTGTCCCCTGTCCCGGATCCCGACGCCGGGAACTCCGTCCGCAGCCGTTGAACGTATCCTGCAGCGGCTTCCTTGTCGCCAAGTTTTTCCTCGATTTGTGATGCAAGCACTAGCGCATGCCTGTCAGCCGGTGCCGCCGCCAGCCGGCGTTGCGAAAATGCCCGCGCACGAAACGCATCCCCCGCACGGAATTCTCGCTGCGCCATAGCACCCAGCGCAACCGGATTGGCAGGCTCCAACTCGATGGCGCGCTCCAGATAGAGGCCCGCCAACTCGCCCAGCCCTGCCTCGTCGGCGCAGGCCCCCGCATTGGCCATTGCCACGGCCGGGGTTCGGTAGCCCGGGTCCGCCAACGCCCGGTCAAACCACTCCAGGGATTCCCTCGCGCGGCCATTGCCGCACAACCAGGTGCCGTAATTGTTCTGCATGCCACCTTGCTGTGGCGACAATTCGACCGCGCGGCGGTAATACGCGCCGGCCTTCGCATTGTCTCCGCGCCGTTCGGCCACCAGTGCAGCGAGTGTCTGTGTAATCGCCAGGTCCGGCGCCGCCTTGATTGCCTGGTCGGCCGCCTTGCCCGCTGCAACGAGATCGCCCTGGGCCAGCGCGGCCTGTCCCTGCTGGACCAGCACGCGCGCCCTCGACGCAGCGGAATCGTAACTGTCGGGGGTCATCTGGACCTTGGGGGCTACCTGCTCGTAGCCGCGCCGCCCGAGATCCGGCTTGATGAAGGTGAGCCGACTGCACGCCGACACCGATACGGCCGCGACGACCACCACCATCAACATTCCGCTCCGCCAACAGTGGACACGGCGCTCAGGCGCTCGCATCGTTCACTCCCTGCGCGGCCAGCGTCCTGCGGAAATCAGCCTGTCGTCGGGTCCGGTCCATCACCTGCCCCTTCAACTGACCACAGGCGGCATCGATGTCGTCGCCGCGGGTACGGCGCACCGTCGTCAGCACCCTCGCCTCCTGCAGCAGCTTCTGGAACGCGCGGATGTCGACCTCGGAGGAGCGTTCAAAACGCGTGCCCGGGAAGGGATTGAAGGGGATCAGGTTGACCTTCGCCGAATCCTTCATCTGGGTGGCGTTGTCGAACTGACGCATCAGCCGTGCCAGTTGCCGCGCGTGCTCCGGCTGGTCGTTGACGTCCTTCATCAGTGTGTATTCAAACGTGATCGAGGACTTCGGCTTGCGCTTCACGTAACGCTGGCAGGCGGCCATCAATTGCTCGATCGGGTACTTCTTGTTGAGCGGCACCAGTTCGGTGCGCAATTCGTCATTGGCGGCATGCAGGGATACCGCCAGCGAGACATCGCTGACTTCACCCAGCTTGTCGATCATCGGCACCATGCCGGCGGTCGACAGGGTCACGCGCTTGTTCGCCAGGCCGTAGCCCAGGTCGTCGCGCATGATGCTCATGGCGCGCACGACATTGTCGAAATTCATCAACGGCTCGCCCATGCCCATCATCACCACATTGGTGAGACGACGGCGCTGGTGCGGCAGGTTGCCCAGATGACGGGCGGCGACCCAGACCTGGCCGATGATCTCGGCGGTGGTCAGATTGCGGTTGAAGCCCTGGGTGGCGGTGGAACAGAACGCGCAATTGAGCGCGCAGCCGACCTGGCTCGACACGCACAGGGTGCCGCGGCCTTTGTCGGGGATGAATACCGCCTCGATGGCGTTTTTCGGATCCATGCCGATCAGCCACTTGTGGGTACCGTCCACGGAGGGCTTCTCAAGGATCACCATCGGCGCGCGCACTTCGGCGTGTTGCTGCAACTTGGCGCGCAACACCTTGCCGAGGTCCGTCATCTCGTCGAAATCGGTGACGTAGCGATGGTGGATCCACTTCATCACCTGGTGCGCGCGATAGCGCTTCTCACCGAGCACGCCTTCAAAAAAGTCCTCAAGCGAAACGCGGTCGAGATCGAAGATGTTCTTCCTGGGGGCGACCGGAGCCGCCCCCAGAGCCGTTGTCCCCGGTCCCGCCGCGATGTCGCCCACCATGCTGCCGACCACGGGCAGCACCGACTCCGCATGGGTCGATGCTTCGGACGAAGCACCGGCCAAGGTGATGTCAATGGTGTTTCCGCGGATCTTGGTCATGGGTTTATGTATCGGTATCGCGTGGGATGCGGATCAGCGGGCGTAGACGTCGGTCGCCGGGAAGAAGTACGCGATCTCGTTCGCCGCGTTTTCCAGACTGTCCGAGCCATGCACGGCGTTGGCATCGATGCTGTCGGCGAAATCCGCGCGGATGGTGCCCGCAGCGGCTTCCTTGGGGTTGGTCGCGCCCATCAGGTCACGGTTCTTGAGCACCGCGCCCTCGCCTTCCAGCGCCTGGATCATCACCGGGCCGGAAATCATGAACTCCACCAGAGCGTTGAAGAACGGGCGCTCGCGGTGGACGGCGTAGAAGCCTTCGGCCTCGGCCCTGGACAGCTGCTTCATCTTCGAGGCGACGACCTTCAGGCCGGCCTTCTCGAAACGGGTGTAGATCTCGCCGATCACGTTCTTGGCAACCGCGTCGGGCTTGATGATCGAAAGGGTGCGCTCCAGCGCCATGGGGATATCTCCGATTGGGCGGGCGGCAACCTTATCTATAAGGTCCACGCCCGAGGATAACAGAAAAACCCGCGCCGGGACGCGGGTTTGGCCGATATGGCGCCAACAATTCTACCGGAACCGTACGCCGACGTGCAGCGTCGGCGCGACATTTCGTTTGACGGAAGTGAACGTCCAGCCTAGCATCAAACAAGCGTTTGATTCAGCCTTGTCGCAGCAACCCAACGGATACCCATGGCCCTGAACACACATTTTTCCACCAAGGACCGCATCCTGAGTGCTGCGGAGGAGCTGTTCGCCCAACACGGGTTTTCGGGCACATCGTTGCGACAGGTCACCGGCCGCGCCGACGTCAACATCGCCGCCGTCAACTACCACTTCGGCAGCAAGGAGAACCTCGTCAACGAAGTGTTCCGCCGCCGGATGGACGACATGAGCGCACAGCGCCTGGCCGCCCTGAAGCTGGCCACGCAAACCCATCCTGGCGAACTGGAACCCATCTTGGCCGCATTCATCGAGCCGGCACTGGCCGTTGCCCAGGATCGCCAAGGCGGCGCTGCATTCGTGCGGGTGGTCGCGCGGGCCTATGCGGAGAAGAACGACAGCCTGCGCAAGTTCCTGTCCGAGCGATACGGTCACGTCCTGCGCGACTTTGCCAAAGCGATCGCGGTA
The DNA here is from genome assembly GCA_035515255.1 of Lysobacter sp. GTDB lineage: Bacteria > Pseudomonadota > Gammaproteobacteria > Xanthomonadales > Xanthomonadaceae > Novilysobacter. The sequence goes on from DATJBR010000207.1 coordinate 12,683, forward strand.
TGCCTGCCCCAGCTGAGCAAGGAGGAACTCTATTGGCGACTGGATTTCCTTGCTGGGGCACTGACGTATGCGATGGCCGACTTCGGCCTGATCAAGCGCCCGGACGGCACCCTTGAAAAAGCCCACCGTGAACGTGCAGCACGCGAACTGATCCGGTTTTCCGCTGCCGGATTCCAAAGTTGAAATCGAATAAACATTATTTACTTCAAGGAGTTGCAGGTAATGTCTAACAAACTACTTGTCCGCCGCGCAGCCGTCCTCGGCGCTGGCGTCATGGGTGCCCAGATCGCCGCCCACCTGACCAACGCGGGCGTGGACACGGTGCTGTTCGACCTGCCGGCCAAGGAAGGCAATCCCGACGGGATCGTCGACAAGGCGATCGCCGGGCTGGCGAAACTCAGTCCGGCGCCATTGGCCGACAAGGACCTGGCCGGCCGGCTCACCGCCGCCAACTACGAAACCGGGCTGGAGCAACTGGCCGGTTGCGACCTCATCATCGAGGCGATCGCCGAGCGGATGGACTGGAAGCAGGACCTGTACAAGAAAATCGCGCCGCATGTCGCCGCGCATACCGTGCTGGCCAGCAACACCTCCGGGCTGGGCATCAACAAGCTGGCCGAGGTGCTGCCGGAAGAGCTTCGCCATCGCTTCTGCGGCGTGCACTTCTTCAATCCGCCGCGCTACATGCATCTGGCCGAACTGATCCCGGCCCGTACCACCGATGCCGCGGTGCTGGAAGGACTCGAAACCTTCCTGACTACTACGCTGGGCAAAGGCGTGGTGATCGCCAAGGACACCCCGAACTTCATCGGCAACCGCATCGGCGTGTTCTCGATGCTGGCGGCGATGCACCACACCGGACAGTTCAAGCTCGGCTTCGATACTGTCGACGCGCTGACCGGTCCAGCGATCGGCCGGCCGAAGTCGGCGACCTACCGCACCGCCGACGTGGTCGGGCTGGACACCATGGCCCACGTCATCAAGACCATGGCCGACACCCTGCCCGATGACCCGTGGCACCAGTACTTCCAGGCGCCCAAATGGTTGACCGGACTGGTCGAAAAAGGCGCGTT
>DATJBR010000208.1:0-3516 GCA_035515255.1 Lysobacter sp.
GATCCGCCGCTTCTCCGACATGTGCGGTGCGGAGATCCCGCGCTGGGTGACCCAGCGGATGCTCGCCTACGCCGATGACGTGGACAGCGTGCGCGCGTTCGGTGCCGAGGTCGTCGCACAGTTGTGCCAGCGGTTGATCGCCGGCGGTGCGCCGGGGCTGCATTTCTACACGCTGAACCTGGCCCGGCCGACCCTGGGCGTGCTCAGCCGGCTGGCCTGACCCCGTCCGGCAAGCCATCGGTTTGCATCGCCGGGCAGCGGCTTTGCTGTTGATCCAGGGACACTCCCAGCCCATTCCGAGTGGCACGCAGGAGTACGCTGCGCGCATGAGTTTCCGCGCCACCTCCCTGCTTGTTTCCGCGCTGGTTGCCGCCTTGCTGCTGAGCTCGGGCGGCCGCCCGTCAATCGCAACGGCTGCCGTGGTGCGGTGCCAGCTACCGGACGGAACCACGCTCTATACCGACCGTCGCTGCAGCGATGCCGGAGCCACCCCGCAACCCGTCCCGGCCAGAAGGGGAGTCCACCGCAGCGGCTGCGCACGCGACCTGCCGGACTTGCTGCTGCGCATTTCCAGCGCGATCGACAACCACGACACCAACCGTCTTGCCGGCCTCTACCACTGGGCGGGCATGTCCGGCCGCCGCAGCAACGCCGTGATGGAGCGGCTGGATCGGGTGGCACGGCATCCGCTGGTCGGCGTCGTCCCGGTCATGGCAGGTGCGGCATCGGATCCTTCCGTTGGCGACGATCCCTCATTCGATCCCCGCTCCGACCAGACGCCCGTGGCGCTGCGGATCGAACAGACCCTGGACAACGGCATCACGCCATCGAACACCGTGTTCGGACTCCACCGGCATTTCGGCTGCCTGTGGATCCAAGGCTGACCCTCCCGCGCTAACCGGCCGAGCCGTCGCCATCCATCGGCAGCGCTTCGTCAGGCGGATCGAACCTCAGCGTCGCGACCACGCCGAACTCGCGGCCGGGTTGCACCGACACCTCCCAGCCGTACAGCGCGCACAGCCGGCGCACGATCGACAGGCCGATGCCGCCGCCCTGCGAATGGCCGGCATGGGTGCCCCGGTAGCCGCGCTGGAAAATGTTGGCCGCGTCCTCCGGACTCAGGCCCGGGCCGGAATCGACCACCTCGACCGCGCCCGGCAGCATCCGCACGATCACCTCGCCTTCGGTCGTGTACTTCACCGCATTGCCGATCAGGTTGCCCAGCGCGACCGCCACCGCGGCCTCCGGCGCATCGACGATGAGCTGGCCCAGTTCGTCCTCCAGCCGCAGTTCCAGTGGCTTGCCGGCCAACTGGGTGCGGTGCACGTCGAGCGACTGCGCCGCCAATTTGGCCACGTCGGTCGCACCATGCCCGCGCTCGTTGCGTGACAGCAACAGCAATGCGCTGATCAGGTCGGTGCATTGCTGCTCGGCGCGCTGGATACGCGCCAGCCGCGCGCGCGTCTTCTCGTCCACGTCCGGGCGCGACAGCAGCAGTTCCACGGCGCCGCGGATCACCGCCAGTGGCGTGCGCAATTCGTGGCTGACGTCGGCGTTGAACTCGCGGTCGCGCTGGACCACTTCAGTCAGGCGGCCGGCGTAATCGTCCAGCGCCTCGGCGAGCTGCCCCACCTCGTCATCGGGGAAATGCGCCGCCAGCGCCTCGGGCTCCGCACTGCGGCCGGACTGCTTGAGCCGGCGCGCCAATTCTGAGACCGGGCTCATCACCCGCGATGCCGACCACCAGCCCAGCACCAGTGACAGCAAGGTAAACAGCAGGACCGAGGCATACAGCGCGTGGTTGAACTGCTCCTCGCTGCGCTTGGACTGGGTCATGTCGTAGGCGAGGAAAAACCATGCCTGCGGTGTCTTCCTCACCGCCAGCTTGTAGGAAAACTCCTCCCCGGTCGCATCATCGACTCCGGTCATCCCGGTGATGCCGTCGGACAGCTCGTACCACTCCGGGCGGTTGAGCCGGACCGACTCGAACCGGTCGGGGGTATAGACGTAGGCCCGGATCAGGTCGACCGGGAACTGCAGGTTCTTCGGATCCTGGTCGAACTGCCGCGCCGCCTCGGAGATATTGCGGTTCATCATCTCCTCGACCAGCTGGTTCTCCACCCGCGCTCGGGTCCAGTTGGTCGCCCAGGCGAACAGCAGGGTCAGGCTGAAACCCAGCAGCACGAAGGACAGGATGATGCGGCTGCGCAACCGCCGCCGGTAACGCATCCGATGCCTTGGCCGCGCCGTCGAAGCTGTTTCAGGTGGCCGCATCGAGTTCCGCAATCCGGTATCCGATGCCATGGCGGGTGTGGATCAAAGATGTGGGGAACGGCTTGTCGACCACCGCCCGCAGGCCGTGGATATGCACGCGCAGGCTGTCGGAATCGGGCAGTTCCTCGCCCCACACCCGGGTTTCCAGCTCCTGCCGCGTGACCACCGCCGGCGATGACTCCATCAACGCCTGCAGGATTTTCAGCCCCGTCGGATTGAGCTGCAGCAGCTTGCCCTGCCGGCGCACTTCCAGCGTGTCCAGGTTGTATTCCAGGTCGGCCGCGGTCAGCACCCGGGTCTTCACCCCGCGCCCGCGCCGGGCCAACGCGTTCAGGCGCACCTCGACTTCCTGCAGCGCAAACGGCTTGATCAGGTAATCGTCGGCGCCGGAATCGAAGCCGGCCAGCTTGTTGTCCAGGCTGTCGCGCGCAGTCAGCATCAACACCGGGGTCTGCTTGCGCGCCTCGTTGCGCAGCTTCCGGCACACCTCCAGACCATCGATCCCGGGCAGGTTGAGGTCCAGCACGATCGCATCGAAGTCGTGCACCACCGCCAAGTGCAGACCGGTGATGCCATCGGCGGCGAAGTCGACGGTATGCCCGCGATCTTCGAGGAAGTCACCGAGATTGGCGGCGATGTCCTGGTTGTCTTCGATGACGAGGATGCGCATTGGGGTCTTCCTGGATGGGAGGGGGTTGCGGACAGTTTCACGGCCCGCGGATCACGGCAATGTGCTGCCGAGGATATCGCGTCTGACGCGTCCGCCCCGGGAACCGATTCTGCCAGAGCTCCCACCGGGTGCGTCCTGCCAGCGAAGCATAAAAAAGCCCAGACGCGGGGCCACCGCGCCTGGGCCAAAAGTTGTTGCCCCGATACCGAAACCTGCTTGATGCCGATGCTGCGATGTCATCTACCGATCCGAAGCCCATTGACCTTGGACCGATGGATGCGACCGTGACGTGGAACCAGCCGTGCTGCGGTTCGAGCAAGGCTACGGTGCGGGCAATTAAACGCTTGTTAAAAATTCCGCTGAATAGCGTTGGCCGCGCGTGTCAGAACGTCTGGTTGCCAGGTCCTTCGGCTTTCGGGATCGTCATCAAAAAATGCTTGTCGCCTTCACGCACGCGACGCCGCTCGGCAACCGTCTTGCACAAATTGACCGGCATCTTGCTGCCGGTCGGACGCTCCCGTCGACACACCAGCCGGCTGTCGTCCGCGGCACGGGCCAGTATCTGGTTGAGC
>DATJBR010000209.1:0-9758 GCA_035515255.1 Lysobacter sp.
GCGAATGCCCTTGGGTGTGAAATAAAGGAGGAGGCACCGGCTTCATCGGTGCCGGGGGACATTCGCACACAAGGGCATTCGCTCCCGGCACCCCGGCCACCCCGCAGATGTCGCGCTTTCCCCTTGGATGGGAGAAGAACCAAAAAAGGCCACCCGAAGGTGGCCTTTTTTGTGTCGCTCCCATCAATCACATCGGCCTGCTTTACCGCCAACGCAACCAATCGGGATGTGTTACTTCGCCAACCGCTTCGCGATTGCCGCGCCCAGGTCGCCCGGGGATTTGACCGTGGTCACGCCGGCCTTCTCCATCGCAGCGAACTTGCCTTCGGCCGTGCCCTGGCCGCCGGATGCGATCGCACCGGCGTGGCCCATGCGCTTGCCTTCCGGGGCGCTGGCGCCAGCGATGAAACCCACCACCGGCTTGGTCACATACTGGGCGATGAACTCGGCCGCTTCTTCCTCAGCGCTGCCGCCGATCTCGCCGACCATGATGATGCCTTCGGTCTGCTCATCGTCCTGGAACAGCTTCAGGCAATCGATGAAATCCAGGCCATGAATCGGATCGCCACCGATGCCGATGACGGTCGACTGGCCCAGGCCCACGTCGGTGGTCTGCTTGACCGCCTCGTAGGTCAGCGTGCCGGAGCGGCTGACGATGCCGATCTTGCCGACAGTGTGGATGTGGCCGGGCATGATGCCGATCTTGCACTCGCCGGGGGTGATCACGCCGGGGCAGTTCGGGCCGATCAGGACCACATCGTCGTAGCCGTCCAGCACGTTCTTGACCCGCAGCATGTCCAGCACCGGGATGCCTTCGGTGATGCACACGATCACGGTGATGCCGGCATCGGCCGCTTCGAGGATCGCATCGGCGGCGAACGCCGGCGGCACGTAGATGACCGAGGCATTCGCGCCGGTCTGGTCGACGGCATCGGCGACGGTGTTGAAGACCGGAAGGTTCAGGTGCGTGGTGCCGCCCTTGCCCGGGGTCACGCCACCGACGACCTGGGTGCCGTACTCGAGCATCTGCTCGGCGTGGAAGGTGCCCTGCGAGCCGGTGAAGCCCTGCACGATCACCTTGGTGTTCTTGTTGATCAAAACGCTCATGTGTATCGAATCCTGGTGATGGTGTCAGGCGGCAACGGCGGCGACGGCCTTCTTCGCGCCGTCGTTGATGTCGTCGGCGGAAGTGATCGCCAGGCCGGAGTTCTTCAGCAGCTCCTTGCCGGCTTCGACGTTGGTGCCTTCCAGGCGCACGATCACCGGCACCTTGACGTCGACTTCCTTGACCGCCTCGATGATGCCCTCGGCAATCATGTCGCAGCGCACGATGCCGCCGAAGATGTTGACGAAGATCGCCTTCACCTTGTCGCTCGACAGGATCAGCTTGAACGCCTCGGTCACGCGCTCCTTGGTGGCGCCGCCGCCCACGTCCAGGAAGTTCGCCGGCGAGCCGCCGTTGAGCGAGATCACGTCCATCGTCGCCATCGCCAGGCCCGCGCCGTTGACCATGCAGCCGATATTGCCGTCCATGGTCACGTAGTTCAGGTCGTGCTGGCTGGCCTTGACCTCGGTCTCGTCTTCCTGGCGGATGTCGCGCATCGCGGCCAGGTCGGCGTGGCGGTAGGTGGCGTTGTCGTCGGAATCGACCTTGCCATCGAGCACGGCCAGATCGCCGTTGGTCAGGATCGCCAGCGGGTTCAGCTCGACCAGCGCCAGGTCCTTCTCGTGGAACAGCTTGAACAGACCCATCATGATCTTGGTCAGCTGGCTGGTCTGCTTCGCCGTCAGGCCCATTTCGAAGCCCAGCGCGCGGCACTGGTACGGCTGCAGGCCTTCCACGTAGTTGACGTGGACGGTCTTGATCGCCTCGGGCTTCTCGGCCGCGACCTGCTCGATATCCATGCCGCCTTCAGCGGAGGCGATAAAGGTCACGCTGCGCGTGCTGCGGTCGACCAGCACCGACAGGTACAGCTCCTTGTCGATGTCGGTGCCTTCGCACACCAGCACCGCATCGATCGGCAGCTCGACGCCGGCGGTCTGGTAGGTCGCCATCGAGGTGCCCAGCATTGCCTGGGTGTACTGCTTGACCTCGTCGTACGACCGGGCGAGCTTCACGCCGCCGGCCTTGCCGCGGCCGCCCGCGTGGATCTGCGCCTTGACCACCCACAGATCGCCGGGGATGGACTTGGCGGCTTCGACCGCTTCTTCAGGAGTGCGCGCGAGGCGCCCGGCCGGCACCGCAATGCCGTAGTCGGCAAACAGCTGCTTTGCCTGATATTCGTGAAAATTCATGCGTCACCGAGGGGAGTGGAAGACATCCCACGCGGAGGCGACCGACTGGCGGCGCGGGCGCGATGGGGGCGGGCATTGTCGCCGATCGGGAGCGGTCCGGCAAAACCGGGGGGTGCCAGCCGCGTCCGGCAGGTATCCCGGGGCGGTGCAATTTCGCCCGGGGGCGACCCCGCCCCCCTGTAGGAGCGACGTAAGTCGCGATCACAACGCAACCCGGTTTCGCCGTGCGATCGCGACTTACGTCGCTCCTGTGTGCTGTGCCTATACTTCGGCTGGGATCCATGGGGATACATACGCTTTTGCCGCCAGCCATCGCCGCCAATATCGCCCCCGACATCGCCGTCAGCCAGGCCGACGACGCCGACAGCGCCCTGCGACGCGAACTGTACTTCTACACGCTCTACCGGCTGCTTGAAGCATCGATGCTGATCCTGGTGCTGTTCGGCCCGGTCGCGGACATGATCGAGGCACCACGGCACGAACTGGTCGCGCGCGCAGTGGCGATTTCCTACCTGTTCCTGGCCGCACTGCTGTTCCTGTTCGGCCGCCGCGGCGAGCTTCGCGGGCAGGCCCTGGCCGGCATTGCGGGCGACCTGTTCTTCGGCATCCTGGCCATCCACACCATTCCCGCCGCTGGCACCGGCATCGCGCTGATGCTGATGTTCAACGTCGGCGCGGCGGCGCTGCTGCTGCCGACGCGACTGGGACTGGGCGTGGCGCTGGTGGCGGTGGGCGGCATCATCGGCGAGCACGTATGGAGCGTCGCGCTGGAGGACAGCGACCGCACCATCGCCGAACCGCTGATGTTCGCCGTCGGCTACCTCGCCACCGCAACCATCACCAGCATCCTCGGCCGGCAGATGCGCGACAGCTACGACCTGGCCGAAACCCGCGGGGTCCAGACCGCGCACCTGACCGAGGTCAACGAGCTGATCATCCGCCGCCTGCGCACCGGCGTGCTGCTGGTCGACGGCTACAACCGGGTGCAACTGGCCAACGAGGCCTCGACCCTGCTGCTGGGCGATGCCGGCGACGGCCACCGCGACCTCGGCGTGGCGTTGCCTGAACTCGCCCGCCGGCTGACCGCCTGGCGCGAGCACGGCCAGGTCGACGAGACGCCGCTGCAGGTCGCCAGCGACCAGAACGACGTGGTGCCGCGCTTCACCCGCCTGCTCGCCGGCAGCGACCACACCTTGATCTTCCTCGACGACACCTCGCTGCTGTCGCGTCGTGCGGAGTCGATGACGCTGGCCACCCTGGGCCGGTTTTCCGCCAGCCTCGCCCACGAGATCCGCAACCCGCTGGCCGCCATCAACTACGCGGTCCAGTTGCTGGAAGAATCCGACGACATCGCCACCGCCGACCGCCGCCTGCTGCAGATCATCCGCCAGCAGGGCCAGCGCATGAACGGCATCGTCGAGAACGTGCTCGGCTTGGCCCGGCGCGAACCGGCCAAACCCGACTACGTCGACCTGGTCGCACTGACCCGGCATTTCGTCGACGAGTACCGCGCCGGCCATCCGCTGGAGGAAGACAGCCTGCTGGCCAGCGCCACGCTCCCGCGCATGCCGGCGCTGGTCGACCCGCGCCAGCTGCACCAGATCCTCACCGTGCTGGTCCACAACGCCCTCACCTACGGCCGCATCCCCGGCCAGCCCGCGCGGGTGTCCCTGCATGTGCACCTGGACCACTACCAGCAACCCAACATCGACGTGATCGACCACGGCCCCGGCATTCCCGAGCGCGTGGCCCAGCAGCTGTTCCGCCCGTTCTTCACCACCTCCGGCCACGGCACCGGACTGGGCCTGTACATCGCCCGCGAGCTGGCCCGCGCCAACCAGGCCGCGCTCGATTACGTCTCCCTGCCCGCCGGCGGCAGCTGTTTCCGCATCCGCCTGTCCTCCACCACCGCCCGCAAGGGCGTGCCCGTCCCGCGCGAAGCCCCTCTGCCTTGACCGGACCCGATCGCTTAAGCTATCGCGATGAGCGGAGGATCGGATGGCTGAGACACGTAGTGCATTGGTGGTCGACGACGAGCGGGACATCCGCGAATTGCTGGTCATGACCCTTGGCCGCATGGGCCTGCGGTGCGACACCGCATCCAGCCTGTCCGACGCCCGGGCCCAGCTGGCACGCAACAGGTACGACCTGTGCCTGACCGACATGCGCCTGCCGGACGGCTCGGGCATCGACCTGATCGCCGAAATCAGCCAGAAGCACCCCGAAACCCCGGTGGCGATGATCACCGCGTTCGGCAACGTCGACGCCGCGGTGGAAGCCCTCAAGGCCGGCGCGTTCGACTTCGTCGCCAAACCGGTCGAGCTGTCCGTGCTGCGCGACCTGGTCCGCCACGCGCTGGAACTCAACGAGAAGCCCGCCGTCGTCCACAGCCCGGACACGGTCGCCACCCGCCTGTACGGCGAGTCGCCGGCGATGGCCCAACTGCGCCAGACCATCGCCAAGGTCGCCCGCAGCCAGGCCCCGGTCTACATCGCCGGCGAATCCGGCGTGGGCAAGGAACTGGTCGCCCGCACCATCCACTCCGAAGGCGGCCGCGCCACCGGCCCGTTCGTGCCGGTCAACTGCGGCGCGATCCCCAGCGAGCTGATGGAAAGCGAGTTCTTCGGCCACAAGAAGGGCAGCTTCACCGGCGCCCATGCCGACAAGCCCGGCCTGTTCCAGAGCGCCGACGGCGGCACCCTGTTCCTGGACGAAGTCGCCGAGCTGCCGCTGGCCATGCAGGTCAAGCTGCTGCGCGCGATCCAGGAGAAATCGATCAAGCCGGTCGGCGCCAATGCCGAGATCGTGGTCGACGTGCGCATCCTGTCGGCGACCCACAAGAACCTCGCCGCGATGGTGGCCGATGGCCGCTTCCGCCAGGATCTTTACTACCGCATCAACGTCATCGAACTGCGCGTGCCGCCGCTGCGCGAGCGCCTGGAAGACCTGCCCGGCCTGTGCGCGAAGATCCTCCAGCGGCTGGCCGCCGACCTGGACCGCCCCGCCCCGAGCCTGTCCGGCGATGCGGTCGACGCGCTCCGCCATTACGCCTTCCCGGGCAACGTGCGCGAGCTGGAAAACATCCTCGAACGCGCCTTGGCGCTGGCCGACGGCGACCACCTCGACGCCCACGACCTGCGCCTGCCGCACCACCCGGCGATCGCCTCGTCGCACGGTATACCACCGCTGGCCACCGGCCCGTTTGCCACGACCACGACGCACTACCCCGCACCCGGCAACAGCCCACCACCCCCGCCGCAGAGCCCCCAGGCGGCCGCCGCAGCCGCCGGCATCGACCCGCGCACCATCGACCCGCGCGACACCGCCACCAGCGCCCTGCCCTCCTACATCGAGGAAATCGAGCGCGCCGCCATCCAGCACGCCCTGCAGGAAAACCGCTACAACAAGACCCGCACCGCCGCCGCGCTCGGCATCACCTTCCGCGCCCTGCGCTACAAGCTGAAAAAGCTCGGCATCGACTGAGTTCTACTGTCCGGACTCCAACGCCCGCCGCATCGGTATCCTGCGGCCGGGTCGCCAAGGTGCAGCGTCATCCCCTAATGACCGTCATCCCCGCGAAAGCGGGGACCCAGCGCCTTTGCCACCCTCGCCCCACCCCGTCACCCCGTCATGCCCGCGAAGGCGGGCACCCATGGACGTCGCGTTCGGACATCAGGCAGCCATCCACGCCCGCCCTCGCGGACACTGACCCGACACGGCACAAGGCTGACCACTCCGAAAAGTGACGCATTGCGTCACTTAATCCAAAAAAACAGACCATTAACGTCACCTTAACTGGGCACATGCACCGGCCAAACGTGATCTTCACTTCAGTTCCGCAGAAAACTCCCTGAAAACCGCCCATTGGCACGGTAAATGCTTAGTCTTACAGGCACGTGCCAACCAAGCACGGCGGCCCGAGGACCGGAAAGCCCGGCTCAGACGGCACGTGAACCACCATCACTCCTAGGGGAAACACCATGCAGAACCAGAAAGGCTTCACCCTGATCGAACTGATGATCGTTGTTGCGATCATCGCCATCCTGGCCGCGATTGCGCTGCCGGCTTATCAGGACTACACCATCCGTACCAAGGTAACCGAGGGCCTGACCATGGCATCGGCTGCGAAGCTTGCCGTAGCTGAGACCGCGGCATCTCTTGGCGGGTTGGACAAAATTGATGCGGACAACACTGGCTATGAGTTTGTTTCAGACACCGCCGGCTACGTAGCGTCCATCGATATTGAAGAGGGAACTGGCGTCATTACCGTTACCACTCAAAATACTGGTGCAAGTGATGAGCCAGCGTTTACCTTGACGCCGCATCACGCGAATGATGACACCAACAATCAACTCCAGTGGGTCTGTGCCAAGACTGCAGGCGAGTCTAAGCATCTGCCGGCCAGCTGCCGCGCGGAAGCTCCGTAATTAGGAAAGAGCAGAAAAGGGGTCAGAGAACATTTCCACTTGAATCGGCAATCCTGAAGTAAAAGGCATCCGACTCACTCGACCTCGCCTTCCTGGCACCACAAAGAACCCCGGCACCCGCCGGGGTTTTTTGTTGACCGAACTCCAGCTTGCTTTCGGGATACCCTCGGTGCGGCCCACTCGCCCAGGAGAATCGACATGCCACCGCCCTACCCGGTCTTTGAACCCGGCATCACGCCGCATACCAAGGCAGCCGCCACCGCACAGTCCTGGCGAGGGGTGAAGAACGCGGCGGTGATCGAGGTTGTCGGAGCCCGTTACAGAAACTGCCGACCCATAACGGACACATCCGCCTTGGTAACACCGGATGACCGGCCCGAACCGAACGGCGGAAAACCCGGAATTGAAGTGGCCTGCTCGTGGCTCGGTGCCAAGCCGCCGACAAAATATCCCGGCATCATCGTCACACTCGGAAACTTCCGCATCCGTAAGGGATATTCGGGAAAGGTCATGGACAATATCCGCGCATGAAAACCTCCGCCATGATTTCCGCTTGCGGACAATACCGCTATCAGCTGCGTCGCGTCTGGGACGACGCCGCGCCGCTGGTACGACGACAACACCTCGCGTGTGTGCATCAACTACGCAAAACGCTGGGGCTATGGCGGGCTATTGCTGGGCAACCTGTTCGCCTACCGCTCGAAGGATCCCGCCGCCCTCTACACGGCGCAGGACCCCGTCGGCCCCGACAACGACGTCCACCTCAGGATGCTCCAGTCGCAGGCCGAACTGGTCGTGTGCGCCTGGACCGATACCGGCGCGTACCTGGGCCGTGACCTCGCGGTACTGCCATTCCTTGCAGCCCCGCATTGCTTGGTCAAGCTGAAGAGCGGCCGACCCGGACATCCGTTGTACAAGCGCGCGGACCTGCGGCCCGTCCCGTTGTGAAGGCAATAAGTCGGTGGCAGGGAATGTCTCAGGCCACCGCGCTGTTCAGGCTGCGTGCTCGTAGGGCTCGATATGGGCCAGCACATCGGCCAGTTCATCCCTGGCCTGTGCAGCGTCGTGGCCGACCTGCAGGTTCATCCAGAAGCTGTCGGACATGCTGAAGAACCTGGCCAGGCGCAGGGCCGTATCCGCCGTGATGCTGCGACGGCCGGCGATGATCGCGCTGATGCGCGTCTGCGGCACATCAATGGCCTTGGCGAGCTTGTATTGGCTGATTTCAAGAGGAACCAGGAACTCTTCAAGCAGAATTTCGCCCGGATGGGGATAGGGGACAGAACGCATGACGTTGCCTCAGTGGTAGTCGCAAATTTCGACGTTGGCAGGGCCCGCATCGGCCCAGATGAAGCACACACGAAACTGGTCATTGACCCGGATGCTGTGCTGGCCCTCCCGATCACCCCGGAGAAGCTCCAGCCGGTTGGCTGGCGGAACCCGCAGATCATTCAGCGCCTTGGCGGCGTCGAGCATGGCGAGTTTTCGCATTGCAACCTTTTTAAAACCCTCAAATTTTTTGACCGTTCTTCCGTTGAAAAAACTTTCGGTCTCGGCGCACTGAAAGGACTGAATGGACATTGGCTTTCCTTAGCATTGCGAAAAACAATACCGCCCCCCAATGCTGACGTCAAGCGTCACTAACGTAAATCGTCAGTAACGGAATCGGGTGGAACAGGCTGCGCCCTTGAGGGGCGCTGCGCCGTCCTCGTCAGGGCCCCATCTGGGGTCGGCCAAAGAAAGGCATCTTTTTCTTGCGGCCACGACTACGCAAGGAACCTTGCAGGTAACCATCTCGCCCGCCGGCCGTGCGCGTGTTTGCAGTAAAGTTGTCCGCACGGAACCACAGGGGATCATCATGAACGCCGTAGCCACTCCCAACCTGGTGGGCATCACCGGCATCGCCCGTCGCCTGGTGCAGGACGGGGCGCTGACCGAGGCCGCCGCGCGCGAGGCGATGACCGGGGCGACGGACGCGCGCAAGCCGTTGGCGACCTACCTCACCGAGAAACGGCTGGTCGCGCCCGCGCACCTGGCGGCTGCCAATTCGATCGAGTTCGGCGTGCCGCTGTTCGATGCCGCCGCGATGGACCCGGATCAGTCGGCGGTCAAGCTGGTCAACGAGGAGCTGCTGCGCAAGCACCGCGTGCTGCCGTTGTTCCGGCGCGGCAACCGGTTGTTCGTGGGTATTGCCGAACCGACCAATACCCACGCGCTGGCGGAGATCAAGTTCCAGACGAACTTCACGATCGAGGCGATCCTGGTCGACGAGGAGAGCATCAAGCGCCACCTGGACCGCTGGCTGGAAAGCGCCGATGCGCTCGGCGATGCGATGGGCGGGGACGACGAAGGGCTGGAAAACCTCGATGTCGGCGGCGACGACGATCTGGCCGACGATGGGGTGGAGGCCAAGACCGACGACACGCCGGTGGTCAAGTTCATCAACAAGGTGCTGGTGGACGCGATCCGCCGCGGCGCGTCGGACATCCACTTCGAGCCCTACGAAACCGAATACCGGGTGCGGCTGCGCATCGACGGCCTGCTGAAGCAGGCGGCGCGGGTGCCGGTGAAGCTGCAGGCCCGTATTTCCGCGCGCCTGAAGGTGATGGCGCAGCTGGACATCGCGGAGAAACGGGTGCCGCAGGACGGACGCATCAAGCTCAACCTGAGCAAGACCAAGCAGATCGACTTCCGCGTGAGCACCCTGCCGACACTGTTCGGCGAGAAGATCGTGCTGCGTATCCTGGACGGCAGCGCGGCCAGGCTGGGCATCGAGAAGCTGGGTTACGAGGACGACCAGCGCGACCTGTTCCTGGCGGCGGTGAAGCGCCCCTACGGCATGGTGCTGGTCACCGGCCCGACCGGTTCGGGCAAAACGGTGTCGCTGTACACCGCGCTGAACATCCTCAACGACGAGACCCGCAACATCTCCACGGTCGAGGACCCGGTGGAAATCCGCGTGCCGGGCATCAACCAGGTGCAGATGAACCCCAAGCGCGGCATGACGTTCGCCGCGGCGCTGCGCAGCTTCCTGCG
>DATJBR010000210.1:0-9026 GCA_035515255.1 Lysobacter sp.
GTCTCCACCGCCCTGCGGCATGCCGACGAAGCGCTTTACCAAGCCAAGGCCGACGGCCGGGATTGCGTGCGCTGGTACTCCGACCAGCCGCTGGCGGCACGGTAACCCGCGCCGCCAGGACGACTGTCAGGCCGTGCGTGCAGCCGCCAGCACGACGCCGTCGGCCACCAGTTGCACGGCAGCGCCCACATCGCCATCAAGGGCCCGATCGCGCTCCAGGAACGGGATGCGCGCACGGATCGCGGCATGCGCCGCGGCCACCGCATGGCCGGGCCGGAACCCGCTCGCACCGAGCAATTCGACACGCAGCGCATCGACCTCGGCGATGAAGGCCTCATGCCCGGCATCGCCGTTGCGTGGACCGCCTCCCACCTTCACCGCCAGCGCCTCCGCATCGGCGCACCGGGCCAGTTCGCGGGCGGCATTGATCATGCCCAGCCGCAGATCCAGTGCCTGCGCGGCGGTGAACAATTCCAGCCCGAGCACCTTGCCCAGGTCGTCGACCATCGCCAGCACGTGACGCGCCTCGTTGGCACCCATTGAGACGTGGTCCTCCGCATTGGCGCTGGTCGGGATCGAATACACCGACGCCGGCATCGCGCGGCTGGTGAGGTCGTTGACGATCGCCGCGGCGGTGTACTGCACGATCATGAAGCCCGACTCGGTCGAGTCCTCGTTGCCGATCAGGAATCCCGGCAAACCGTCGTTGGTGGCCGGATCCACCAGCTTGTTGAGCCGGCGCTCGGAGATGCTCGCCAGCACCGGGATCGCCGCCTTGACGTAACTCATCACCAGCGCCAGCGGCATGCCGTGGAAATGGCCGGCGGAGATCACCTGCTGTTCGACATGCTCGGCCTTCGCGTCGGGGAACACGATCGGGTTGTCGGTCAACGCGTTGAGCTCGACTTCCAGCACCCGCGCGGCCTGCGCCACCGCATCGCGTACCGCGCCGTGTACCTGCGGGATGCAGCGCAGCGAGTAGCTGTCCTGCGGCTGGTGCTTCTTGCCGCCGCGGAACGGGCGGAAACGGGTGTAGAACTTCTCGCGCCCGTGGCGCTGGTCCAGCGGCACCCAGTCCCAACCGATGTCGAAACGCAGCGCCTGCGCCTCCGGCGTGTCCCAACTGCGCGGCGACCATGGCTGGAACCGCGGCACGAGGTGGTACGGAATGTCGGCCAGGGTCGAGCCGTCCAGCAGGCGACGCAGATGGGCCGCAACCTCGACCTGCCCCGGATGCGGGCGCAAGGCATGGACTTCTTCGGCGAACGCGCCCAGACGGCCAGCGAATGCATCGATCGTCATCGCCGCGGCGAGGTCGGCGGTATCCAGCAGGTCTTCCAGCTTGGATAGCGCGAGCACGCCGCAGGCCAGCATCTGCGCGGTGCCGTTGTTGAGCGCCAGACCCTCCTTGTAGGACAGTGTGACCGGCGCCAAGCCGGCGCGCTTCAAGGCTTCCGCGCCACTGATCCGCTCGCCCTGATAGAACGCTTCACCACCGCCCAGCAGCACGATGGCCAAGTGGGATAAGGGCGCCAGGTCGCCCGAGGCGCCGACCGAACCCAGTTGCGGCACCACCGGCACGATCCCGGCGTTGAGCATCGCCACCAGCGCCTGCAGCGTCTGCACGCGGATGCCCGAGTGCCCGCGCATCAGCGTGTTGATGCGGATGCACAACATCGCCCGCACCACGTCCGGCGCGAACGGCTCACCCACACAGACGGCATGGGTAACGATCAGGTTGCGCTGCAGCTCCGCATGCAGGGTCTCGCCGCTCGGCTCCTCGTCAGGCAAGGCTTCGCGCACCCGGTGAGCGCCCAGCAGGCGGTCAGCGTTGCTGCCGAAACCGGTCGAGACGCCGTAAATGGGTTCTTCCCGACGCACCTGCTCGGCCAGGAAGTCCGCCGCACGGGCGACCGCGGGTAACTGCTCCTCCGCCAGCTCGACCTGCGCACCGTGCGCCACCGCAACCAGACCCGCGCGGGTCAGCGAGCTGCCATCCAGACGCACCGGCTTCATGCCTGCACCTCCGGCTGCGTCAACGCGGCCCGCAGCACGTGGGCAAGTTCCGCACGCGCGACCTCGAACTGGTCGGCCCGACGCAGGTCCTTGACCGTCGCGGTGCCCTTGGCGATCTCGTCGCCGCCCAGCACCACCACGAAACGGATGCCGGCGCGGTCGGCGTACTTGAATTGCCGGGCCAGCTTGGAAGACTCCATCACCACCTCGGTATTGAGCCCGGCCTGTCGCAGCTCATTGGCGACCGCCAGGCAATGCGGCAACGAATCGGCTTCCATCTGGGTGACCAGCACTTGCACCGTGCTGGCGGCGGTGTCGACCAGACCGGCCTCGCGCAGTTGCCAGAACAGCCGGGTCAGGCCGATGGAGATGCCGACGCCGGGCAACTTCGACTTGCTGTACTGGCTGGCGAGATCGTCGTAACGCCCGCCCGAGCAGATCGAGCCAATCTGCGGGTAATCGTCCAGCGTGGTCTCGTAGACGGTGCCGGTGTAGTAATCCAGTCCGCGCGCGATGGAGAAATTCAACGCGTAATCCGATTCGGGCACGCCCATGGCGCGGATCAGATCGAGCACCTCACGCAGTTCGCTGACGCCTGCGCGCAACGAATCGTTGCCGTCGCCGAGTGCGTCCAGACGCACGAGCGCATCGGCATGCGAGGTCGAGCGCACCTCGACGAAATCCAGGATCGTGTCGACCGCCCCTGCGGACAGGCCAAAGCCCTCGCCGGTCAGCGTCTCGCGCACGTAGTCCGGTCCGCGCTTGTCGAGCTTGTCGACCTCGCGCAGCACCCGTGCCTGCAACTCGCCATCGGCCACGCCCTGGGCCTCGAAGAAGCCGCGCATCAACTTGCGGTTGTTGAGCTGGATGGTGAACTTGCCGATCGCCAACTCCGAGAACACCGCGTGGATCACCGCCGGCATCTCGGCGTCGAAACGCACGCTCAGCGCGTCCTTGCCGATCACGTCGATATCGCACTGGTAGAACTCGCGGAAGCGTCCGCGCTGGGCGCGCTCGCCACGGTACACCCTCTGCATCTGGTAACGACGGAACGGGAATGCCAGGTCGTGTTCGTGCTCGGCCACGTAACGCGCCAGCGGCACTGTCAGGTCGAAGCGCAGCGCCAACTCCGGTGTGCCCTCACCGCCCTGGGCCGCCTTCTCCAGCGCGCCGGTCGACTGCACGAAGTACACCTGCCGCTCGGTCTCGCCACCGGACTTGGTCAGCAACACCTCCGACAATTCCATCACCGGCGTCTCCACCGGCAGGAAACCGAAACGCTCGAAGTTGCGCCGAATCGTGTCCAGCATGCGCTGGAAGGCAATCTGGTCGGGAGGCAACAGCTCCATGACCCCGGGCGGCGTACGCGGCTTGATCAAGCAAGGCTCCAGTGACAACGGTCGCGAAAGATATCGCCACAGTTTAGCGGGCCCGTCGCCTTCACGCCCCGAAATGCGCCAGACCCCTTGCGCACTCCCGACAGGAGTCGCTACAATTCGCGGCTCTGCTGTCGGGGTGTAGCTCAGCCTGGTAGAGCGCTACGTTCGGGACGTAGAAGTCGCAGGTTCGAATCCTGTCTCCCCGACCAATAGATTCAAGCAGTTGACGAAAAGCCGGCCCAGCGCCGGCTTTTTTGTTGCCTTTCCTCGAGCCTCACGGGCGCCATTGCCGCGCCTTGGGCTTCGCCGTGGCCGGGCTCGCCGAAGCTGCCGGCACGCTCGGCCAGAACTTGGCCCGAATCTTGCTGAACCCACTGGAAGGCTCTGATCCTGCTGGTTAGGCAACCTGCCGCACGGTAGGCATCGACTTCATTAGTAGAAATTTTTGCTACCAGCGTCACATTTTGACGCGACTGGAAAATTGCTGCCGTCACTCTCCATGCCCGAAGGTTTCCCATGAACCAGGAACAAGATGTTCTGCTCGCGCCGGACGACACTCTGTTGATATCGGACAGCAGCAGGCCACCCAGCACAGCCACGCCGGACACCTGTAAACCGACCCCGCCGAGGCCCGTCGCCAAGTCGAGGGCCTATCTCCCGGTCAGGCTCAAGTTCACCATCGCTCTACTGGCCGGCCTGGCATGGGCCGCTGTCAGCATCCGCCTGTCGTTGCCCTGGTTGGACGATCTCACTGTCCTGATCGGGCGGCCCGCTGCGATCTTCATCATTGCATTCATCGCCTATGTCCCGGGCTTCATGAATGCCTTCCTGATCTGCACGATCCTCCTGGATCGCCGCCCGGTGCGGAAGATCCCGGCGTATTACCCCGGGGTCACCGTCCTCGTTGCCTGCTACAACGAATCCGCGCAGATCGCCCAAGCCATCACCAGCCTCGCTCGGCAAGGTTATCCGGGGGCCATGAGTGTGCTTATCCTCGACGACGGCTCTACCGACGATTCCGTCGCCCGGGCGACGGCGGCGATCGCGCAGTGTCGACTGCACGAAGGACACTCGATCCGCGTCATTCGAGGTGAAACCAATGTCGGCAAGGCGGGGGTGCTGCGACGCGGACTGGCGCAAGCCGAGCATGAATTGATCGTCACCATCGATGGCGACTCGTGGGTCTACACCGACGCGATCCAGCGGATCGTGGAGCGCTATCTCGCCGACCCGCCCGGCACCCGCGCGGTGGCTGGCTCCGTGCTGGCCCGAAACTCCCGCCAGAACTGGCTGACCCGTGTGCAGGAGTGGGACTATTTCCACGGTATCGCCGCGGTGAAACGGATGCAGAGCATGTACCACGGCACCCTGGTCGCGCAGGGTGCGTTCTCTCTCTATGACCGGCAGGCGCTGGTCGAGGCGGGCGGATGGCCGGACTGCGTGGGCGAGGACATCGTGGTTTCCTGGGCGTTCCTGGAGCGCGGCCACCGCATCGGCTATTGCGAGGACGCGATCGTGTTCACCAACGTGCCCGATCGCCTCCGCCAGTTTGCCCAGCAGCGCAAACGCTGGTCCCGCGGCCTGATCGAAGCGTTCAAGAGCCACCCAAAGCTCCTCCACAAACGCAGGATGAGCGTACTTTTCATCTGGTGGAACGTGCTGTTCCTGCCACTGGACCTGGTCTACACATTCGTGTTCATACCCGGGGTCATCGCCGCGCTTTTCGGTCATTACTACATCGTCGGCATCATGACCCTGCTGGTACTGCCGTTGGCCGTGCTCTGGAACGGTTTCATCTATCGGGTCCAGCGCACGATGTTCAAACGCCAGGATCTTCGCGTCAGAAGCAACCCGTTGGGGTTCCTCGTCTACATGCTGGTCTACTCGATGATCCTGCAGCCCATTTGTGTCTGGGGCTATGTGTCCGAACTGGCCGGGCTGCGCAAGAACTGGGGAACAAAATGAGTCGCGCACTGCTTTCGATCCTGCTGCTCGGCGCGGCACTTCCCTTCCCGTCCAGCGCCGCATCACCAGCCGGCGGTTTCGACATATTCGCCTCCGACGATGGCGACGACACCAGTGTGTTGCGCACCAACCTGACCGCCTATTACCGCTATGACCATCCCGGGCAATATCGTGGACTCACGGTTGAACGTGCGCGCATCCGGCCCCTCGGAACCGATGGCTGGTCGGAGAACCGGGTGTACTTCCGTTTCGCCGACGCCGCAGGCGATTGGAAATGGAACGGACAGATCGGCAGCAACGGCCACACATTGCTGGGCAACGCCAGCATCGTCCGTGACATCCCGCGTCGGCAGGAATACTTCATCGAGCGCGAAGTGGTGGAAACCCGACAAGGCGAACAGGGCCTGCACGCCACGTTTGCCGGTGCCGCCATCGACCTGCCCCTCGATGCACAACAACGCCAGCAAATGACCCTGCTGGCCGGCATGCAGACGTTCACCGGCGACAACGTGCGCGCCCACCTCCGCGCCACCTACAGTGCCCAGCTGGTGCAGGAATGGGGATTGGGCGCGCAGTTGCGGACCCGCGCCTTCCACAGCAGCCACCCGGGTGAGGCTGACTACTACTCGCCGCGCTGGTTTGCCGAGGCAATCCCGATGTTGCGGCTGCGTCGGTTCCACCACGGATGGATGATGGCTGCGGGTGCCGGCGTCGGGATGCAACGCGACAGCAACTCCGATGCACGTGCCGCGCGGCTGGTGGAAGCCATCATCGAAAGCCCGAAATCGCCGCGGCATTGGTACCTGCGCGCCAGCGGCACCTACAGCAACACACCGGTCGGCGAAGGCATCAATTACGGATATCGGCAAATCAGCGTGCAACTGATAAAACCGTTCTAAGCGTCGAGCCGTCGATCCGGCCGGACTGCAGAACAACGTCCGGCCCGAATTGACTCATTGGCCCAGACAAGCGGCAGGCCGAACATGGGCGGAATCGATCCGGCAACCAGCGGTTGGACCTGCCCCGTTACGAACCTGGCCCCAATCGCTCACGCAACTCATCCAGCCGCAGATCCCCCGCCGCGCCCGGTGATACCCGTGCGGCAAGGCTGGCATCGGGATCGCCCTGCTGCCAGCGCGCCGGATCGGCCGCCTGCCGGTAGGCATCGCGGAACGGTACGCCGTCGCGGGCCAGATCGACGGCCAGGTCGGTGGCATACATCGAGGAATCCAGCGCGGCGCGCATCGCATCGGGCTTCCACTCCAGGTTGCGCAGCAGGTCCGGCAGCAGTTCCAGCGCACCCAGGCCGCGGCCGAAGGCATGGAAGATCGCGCCCTTGGTGAACTGCAGGTCGCGGTGGTAACCCGAGGGCAGCGACAGCAACTGCTCCACCTCGGCGCGGCCGGCGGCGACGCTGGCGTAGCTGGCGCGCATCAGTTCGATGACGTCGGGATTGCGCTTGTTCGGCATGATCGAACTGCCGGTGGTGTACTGCGCCGGCAGCGCGACGAAGCCGAACTCGGCGCTGGTGAACAGGCTCAGATCCCAGGCCAGCCGACGCAGGTCGAGCATCGCGCTGGACAGCGCCTCAATCGCGGCCATCTCGAACTTGCCGCGTGAGAGCTGGGCATAGGTCGCCGAGACCTGCATGCGGCCGAAGCCAAGCGCCGTGGTGGTGTGCTCGCGCGCCAGCGGCAGGTTGACGCCGTAGCCGGCGGCGCTGCCCAGCGGGTTGGCATCTACCCAGGCCAGGGTGTCGCGCGCGCGGACGGCGTCGTCGATGAACGCCTCCGCCCATGCCGACCACCACATGCCGGCCGAGGACACCACCGCGCGCTGCAGGTGGGTGTAGCCGGGCAATGGCAGGCTGGCCTCGACCTCGGCGCGGGCCAGCGCGACTTCGGCGCTCTCCCGGCACAGCACGATCAACCGGGTCAGCCGGTCCTTCAGCCACAGGCGGGTCGCGACCAGCACCTGGTCGTTGCGGCTGCGGCCGGTGTGGATCCTGCGGCCGGCGTCGCCGAGGCGCTCGATCAGGCGGACCTCGATCGCCGAGTGGCCGTCCTCGAAGGTCTCGTCAAGGACGAAACTGCCGGCGCTGAAGTCGGCGGCCAGCGCAGTCAATTCGCGCTCGATGCCGGCCAGTTCGTCGGCACCCAGGATGCCGATGAGCTGCAGCCCTTGCGCATGCGCGCGGCTGGCCTGGATGTCGAACAGGAAGAACTCGCGATCCAGGATCACGTCGTCGCCGGCGCAGAAATGCTGGATGCGCTCATCCACCTGCACACCGGGTTTCTGCCAGAGGAGTTGGGTCATCGTGGGATTCCTGTGGTGCCGCATGGTTGAAACGTTATTGTGGGGGCCGGCTGTTGTCGGAGCGGCTTCAGCCGCGAGGCCGCGAATGCCGGTGCCGATGTAGGTCGCGGCTAAAGCCGCTCCTACAACCGTCGAGTCATACATGTCACCGGATCAGCGCTCGATCCTCAATGCGGAATCCCGGCCAGCTCTTCCAGGCCGAACGCGCGGTTGAGGTTCTGCATCGCCTGGGTCGCGGCGCCCTTGAGCAGGTTGTCCTCGGTGGCGACCACCACCAGCCGGCGACCGTCGTCGGACAGGGTGAACCCGCCGATGTCGACATGGTGTTCGCCGGCAATCGCGCTGACCCATGGGGTGTCGTCATGTACGCGTACCAACGGCTCATCGGCGTAGCGGGCGCGATACCTCGCCAGTACTTCGTCGAGCGCGAACGCGCGTTGCAGATGCAGGTTCGCGGTGATCGTGATGCCACGGAAATGCGGGGCGACGTGCGGCATGAACTCCACCGGATGACCGAGCCGGCGGGTTACTTCACGCTCGTGCACATGGCCGGTGAGCGCGTACGGCATCAGGTTGTCGCGCAGCTTGTCGGGATCGTTGCGGTCCGACGGCGTGGTGCCCGCGCCGGAGTATCCGGAGACGCCGAAGCACTGCACCGGCCCGTCAAGCACCTCCAGCATCGGCGCGATCGCGAGCTGCATCGCGGTGGCGTAGCAGCCGGGATTGCTGATCCGGCGCTGGCCGGCGTAGCTATGGCGGGTGAGTTCCGGCAATCCGTAGTACCAGCGGTCATCGAAACGGTAGTCGGCCGACAGGTCGATGATGACGGGATCGAGCCCGGCCGCATCGAAGGCCTCCACGTACCCCGCCGCCCTGCCGTTGGGCATCGCCAGCACCACCGCATCGACGCCGAGTTCGGGCAGCCGTTCGGGGCTGGGCGCGCTGTAGCGCAGTTCCCCGGTGTAGGCATCGTTGTGGGCCGCGACGCGCTGGCCGTCGAGTTCGCGCGAGGACACGAATGCCAGTGTGAAGCGCGGATGGCCGCTTACCAGTTTGATCAGCTCGGTGCCGGTGTGCCCCCGCGCGCCGACCAGGCCGATTGTGATCGGTGCTTCGCCTACGCCATCGCTTTTCATGCTGCTGTCTCCGGATCGAGCAGGGTTGGCGCACGCTCGGCGCAGTGGGCGACGCAGCGGGCGATCTCGTCGAATCCATCCAGTCCGTACCAGAACACCTTCCACTTCTCCTGTTTGCAATGACCGTCGGACTCCGCGTAGTAGAACGCGTTGACCGGATTGCCGTGCCACGAGCGCCAGAACAGGCGCGGATTCTGGTCGCGCATCACCTGCC